>JADGNS010000065.1 GCA_017883355.1 Candidatus Solibacter sp. | reverse complement strand
CACGTGAACGGCGAAGGGGAGTCGCACAGCGGCATAGTACCAACGAAGCGGTCGAACGCAGGCAGGGGAGGGCCGAAGGAGATCGTGGAGGGAAGGCCGTTTTCTCTGCGTTTTCTCTGCGCTTCCTCTGCGTCTTTGCGTCTCTGCGGGGAAGACCTATCCCGACTACTTCCTGTCTCCCATGGTGGAGAGTTCGGTGCGTTCGCGCTCGATGTAGGGGACTCCCTTTTCCATCCAGGCGGGGGCCGGGGCGCCCTTCAGGTAGTGATCGAAGTATTGCTGCAAGCGGATGGTGTAATCCTTCTGGTTGGGGCGCTTGCGCAAGCCGTGCGGTTCGCCGTTGTAGTCGAAGAGGTAGACTTCCTTGCCCAGGCGGCGGAGCGCCAGATAGAATTCCACGCCCTGATACCACGGCACCGCGTCGTCGCCATCGTTGTGCAGCAGCATTACGGGAGTCTGCACGCGGTCCGCCCAGAAGATGGGCGAGTTTTCGATGAAGCGCGTGGGATACTGCCAGATGGATCCGCCGATGCGGCTCTGCGTGCGCTCGTACTGGAACTGCCGCGGGATGCCCGTGCCCCAGCGGATGCCGTTATACGCGCTGATCATGTTGGCCACCGGCGCGCCCGCGGCCACGGCACGGAAACGATTGGTCTGGGTCACCATGTAGGCGATCTGATAGCCGCCCCAACTGTGGCCCTGAATGCCGATGGCATCCTCCTTCACGAAGCCCTTGTCCACAACGGCCTGCACGCCGGGCAAGACGCACTTCATGGCGCTCTGCCCCGGGAATCCGGTGGTGTACACGATATCCGGCGTGAAGACCAGATACCCGTTGCTGGTGTAGTAGCTCAGATTGATATTGTGGCTGGGGCGCGGGTCCACGAAGCGGTTCACGTTCTGCGTCAGGCGCTCGTAAATGTAGACCATCATGGGGTACTTCTTTTTGGGGTCGAAGTTGGCCGGCTTGTAGAGCGCGCCGGTCAGGGGCACTCCGTCGGAGTTCTTGTACTGCACGACCTCCGAGGTTCCCCAAAGCAGGTTGGCCTTCTGCGGATTGGCATCGCTCACCTTGCGCAATTCCTTGAAGCTCGCGTCGGTGGTCACCAGGTCGGGGAACTCACTGAAGGTCTGCGCGGTGAGCAGGTAGACGTCGGCGTCCTTGGCCTTCACGGGCGCGGTCAGGTATTTGGGCGACATGACGAGTTGCTTCGGCTCACCGCCATCGAGGGATGCGCGGAAGAACCCGGTGTCGAAGGTTTTGAGATTCTCGGCCTGGAGTAGGACCGGCTTGGTGCCATCGACCCATCGCTCGCGCGGATTCTCCGCCTCGGTGCGGATGTAGCGCAGGCGCAGATCGTGCGCGCGACCGTAACCGGCGGTGATGTTCTTGGCGCCCGTGCCGTCCGGCGATACGCGCCAGACGTCGTAGCGGTCGTAAATCAGCAGGCTCTTGCCATCCTTGGTCCAGCCGGCATTGCCGTAGGCGCCGGGGGTGCTGGGCGTGTCGGTATCCTCGTTGAAGAACTTCACGCCGAGGGTCGCCGTGAGGTTCGCCTTCCTGCCGTCGGGCACGGATACGGTATTCCAATCCTTGCCGTCGAAATATAGGAGATAGCGGCCGGATGGCGACCACGTCATGCTGCCGCGCTGCTTTTTGGCGAGCAGGGTGCGCGCGCCGGTGGCCGCATCGATCAGGTAAGCGTCGGCGTAGCGTTCGTCGTAATCGGCCAGCGGACGGTATTCGCGGTCGTCGCTCCCCATCACCCATTGCGCGCTTTCCGAAGGCGTCACGGTTTCCACCGCGGAATCGGCCAGTTGCACGATCTTGTGTTCCGGAATCAGGTAGGCCGCGGTGAACGTGCGATTGCGGTCGCGCTCGGCGCGCACCTTCTGGATAGGCTGGATGTAATCGTCTTTATAGCTCCACAGGTCGACCACGGCCTTGGTGTCGTCGGCCGGCGCATCGGCCGCGTCGTCCTTCTTTTCGGGCGCGGGCGGCGCGCAGGCGAAGAAGACGCGCGTACCGTCCTTCGAAAAGGTCAGGGTGCCCTTGTCGCTGATGACGAACTCTTTGCGGAAACCGGGCATGTCGCCGGAGGCGAGCACGCCAGCGGCGGAGGATTGGCGCTCCCAGCGGTAGAGCTTCCATTTCGGCTGTTTGGCGGCGGCATCATCGCGGTCGCTGAGGAAGACCACCTGGGTCTGGTTCTCGTCCCAGGTCAGCTTGGCGTACTTGCCCTTGCCTTCGGCCAGGGCGGCCGGCGCATCGCCGCTCGCGGGCTTGACGGCAAAGACGCCGTTCTTGGCGGAGTCGCGCGCCCCTACCGCATAGACCACCTGCTTGCCGTCGTCGGTGAGGGTGAACTCTACCACGTCGGCAATGGTGCGCTCGGAGGAATCGGCCAGGTTGCGAAGCACCAGGTCCGTGCCGAACTCCGGCCGCACGCCCCGTCCAGCGGCACCCGCGGCGCCGGCCGCCGCGCCGCCGCGTCCGCCGCGGCCAGCCTGCTGATCGCCTTCCGGCTTGGGCGCCGCGGCCGGAGGGTTCCCCGCGCCAGCCGCCGGAGTGTCCGGACCTTCCTTCAGATACACCAGCACTCCCGACGCCTTCTCGGGCATGGCGAAGCGCTTCACCCGCTCCACGCGCGCCGCTTTTCCGGAGGCGAGATCGACGATCACCATGCCATCCTTGGGCGCCGGTTTCTTGTCCTTTTTGGCTTTGTCGCTCTCCGCCTTGGCGGGGAAGGTGGAGAACACCACGGTCTTGCTGTCCGCCGAGAACGTGAGAACGGCGCCGCGAGCTTCCGGTGCCGGCCCTTCCTCCCCCGGCGTGGGCGGCGTGGGCGCGGGACGCACACCAGCGGGTTCGCGCTGCTCCTTGCCGGTCACCAGATTACGGATCACTACCTCGCCGTCGCCTTCTTGCGGGAAGAGTCCGTAGACAAGGAACTTGCCGTCGTTGGAGAGCTTCTGGCCTACGATGGAGCGCCAGCCGTCGTAGTCGCCGTGGTTGAGGGGCCGCTGGCTTTGCGCAAACGACACGGTAATGAGGACCGCAGCGGCTAACAGCCACGCGGGCGCACGCAGGAAACGTCGCGGGGAAAACATGATGAGCGTATTGTAATCGAGTGCACAATGCGGTGCGGTCAGGCGAGGGAGGCGGATTGACAATCCGCCGCAGATTAACAATCTGCCCCACAAAGGGCTTCTCCCGGCCTGTCTAATCCCTTTGGTTACAAAAGCATACGATATCCGCATCCTGCCAGCCTTTATCTGAATCGAAATAGGTGGCTATGGCCAACGCTCTCCACGTCCCCCGTCTGGCGCGCACCGAAGCCGAGCCTTTGCTCGCGACCATCGGTAATACGCCCCTGCTGCGCCTGGAAAAAATCCAAGGCGAATTCCCCGGCATCGAGATTTTCGGTAAGGCCGAGTACTTCAACCCCGGCGGCAGCGTGAAGGATCGGGCCGCGCTCAACATGGTGCTGGATGGCGAGCGCTCCGGAAAACTGAACCACCACCGGACCATTCTCGACGCCACCAGCGGGAACACGGGCATCGCTTACGCCATGATCGGCGCCAACCGCGGGTACAAGGTCAAACTGGTGCTCCCCGGCAACGCCAGCGAAGAGCGCAAACGCATCCTCAAAGCCTACGGCGCGGAGATGGTTTTCAGCGACCCGAGCGAAAGCTCCGACGGCGCCATCCGGCTGGTCCGCCAGATTTACATGGCCGATCCCGACCGCTACTTTTACCCCGATCAGTACAACAATCCGGCCAACTGGAAGGCGCACTTCGAAGGCACCGGCGCGGAGATCATCCACCAGACCAACGGCGAACTCACCCACTTCGTGGCCGCCATGGGGACCAGCGGGACTTTTACGGGCACGACGCGCCGCCTGCGGCGCGATCTTCCGGAAGTGAAGTGCTACTCCGCCCAGCCCTCCAGCGGATTTCACGGACTGGAAGGCCTCAAGCACATGCCCACCGCCATTCGCCCCGGGTTCTATGACGACACCATGGCGGATGGCAACCTGTGGATCGAGACCGAGGACGCCTACCGCATGGTCCGCCGCCTGGGCCGCGAAGAGGGACTGCTGGTCGGTATCTCCTCCGGTTGCAATGTATACGCCGCTACGCTTCTGGCCCGCGAAATTGTGGCCCGCGGCGAGACCGCGACCATTGTCACCATCCTGTGCGACAGCGCGGAAAAATACCTCAGCGAAAACTTCTGGAACCAGGAATGATCCGCATCGAACCCGAACCCTGGGCCGCCATGGTGGCCCACGCTCGTGCCAGCTATCCCAACGAGTGCTGCGGCGCCATGCTGGGCGCAATCGAGGACGACGGCAAGACGGTGCGGCAGGCCATCGCGCTGGAAAACGCTTTCGAGGGCGCGCAGGCCGCCCGGTATGAACTCCGGCCCGCGGACCTGCTCGCCGCCGATAAGGCCGCCCGGGAACGGCGGATGGACGTGATCGGGATTTATCACTCACATCCCGACTGCGACGCGTATTTTTCCGCCACCGATTTGCAGAATTCCTGCCCGTGGTATTCCTTCGTGGTCCTATCGATTCAAAAGGGCGAGTTCCACCACGCCAATTGCTTTCTGCCCAACTTCGATCAAACCGAAGCACCGAAAGAGGAGTTGTTCTACTGACATGGCCAAAATACTGATCCCGACGCCGCTGCGTCAATTCACCGCGAAGCAGGATTCCGTCACCGTCCCCGGGGCCACCGTGGGCGAGGTGCTGGCGGCGCTGACCACCGAGTACCCCGACCTGCGCAAGCAGATCTTCACGGAGGAAGGCAAGCTGCGCAGCTTCGTCAATGTGTACCTGAACGACGAAGACATCCGCTACATCGGAAAGGATGCCGCCCCGGCCGCCGACGGCGACACGCTGTCGCTGGTGCCCTCGATCGCCGGAGGAACTCATTGACGCTTTCGAAAGACGAAATTCTCCGCTACTCGCGCCACCTGATCGTCCCGGAGGTCGGGATGGAAGGCCAGTTGAAGCTGAAGGCGGCCAAGGTGCTGCTGGTGGGCACGGGAGGGCTCGGCGCGCCGCTCGGGCTGTATCTGGCTGCCGCGGGCATCGGGCGGATCGGGCTGGTGGATTTCGACGTGGTCGATTTCACCAACCTGCAGCGGCAGGTGATTCACTTCACGAAGGATGTGGGCCGCCCCAAGATCGATTCCGCCGCCGAGAAGATGCAGGCGCTCAACCCCAACGTGGAGATTGTCAAACACGAGGTGGCGCTCTCTAGCGAGAACGCCCTGGACATCCTCAAGGACTACGACCTGGTGGTGGATGGCACGGACAATTTCCCGACGCGGTACCTGGTGAACGATGCCTGCGTGCTGCTGGGCAAGCCCAACGTTTACGGTTCCATCTTCCGTTTCGAAGGCCAGGCCACTATATTCGCCTACGAGGGCGGCCCCTGCTATCGCTGCCTGTATCCCGAGCCGCCGCCTCCGGGGCTGGTCCCGAGTTGCGCCGAAGGTGGCGTGCTGGGCATTCTGCCCGGCACCATCGGATTAATCCAGGCCACCGAAACCGTGAAACTGATCCTGGGGATCGGCGAACCGCTGGTGGGACGCCTGCTGCTGTACGACGCGCTGGCCATGCGCTTCCGCGAGCTCAAGCTGCGCAAGAACCCCGAGTGCCCGGTCTGCGGGGAGCACCGGACAATCACCAGGCTGATCGATTACCATCAATTCTGCGGCGTGCCGCAACAACCCCCGAAGCAGGAGTCCAAGTTGACCGAAAGCGAAATCGAAGTAACCGAAGTCAAAGAGAAGCTGGACCGGGGCGACAAGTTCGTCCTGATCGACGTGAGGGAACCGCACGAATACCAGATCTGCAACATCCCGGCAGCCAAACTGATTCCGCTGGGCGAAGTCGGCAAGCGGTTGGGCGAGCTTGATCCCGAGGCCGATATCGTGATCCACTGCAAGAGCGGTATGCGCAGCGCGCGCGCCTGCGGCATCCTGCGCGCGGCAGGTTTCAAACACGTGCGCAATATGAAGGGCGGCATCCTCGCCTGGAGCGACCAGGTGGACCCGAGCGTGCCGAAGTACTGAAAAAGTTGGCAGGCCAAAGGGCCTGTCCCACCAGCTACAATTCTGGTATGCGTATGCAACTGGCGGCGCTCTTCGTGTGCGCGCCTGTCCTTTCGTTGGCCGCGGACTGGAAGCCCGCCGACAACCCGCTCACCACGCCGTGGACCGCCCAGGTCACTAGCGAGCACGCTCTCCCCGAGTATCCGCGGCCGCAATTGGTGCGCGCCAAATGGACCAATCTGAACGGGCTCTGGGACTACGCCATACGGCCCAAGGCGGAGGAGCGTCCGGCGCAGTTCGAGGGCAAGCTGCTGGTGCCATTCGCGGTGGAATCGGCGCTCTCCGGAGTGAAGCGCCCGCTGACGCCGGAGCAGCGCCTGTGGTATCGCCGGAGTTTCACGGCGTCGCCGGCGAAGGGCACGCGCCTGCTGCTCCACTTCGGCGCGGTGGACTGGCGCGCCGAGGTCTTCGTCAACGGCAAAGCGGCCGGGCAGCATGAGGGCGGCTACGACCCGTTCACGCTCGATATCACCGGCGCGCTGAAGCCGGGCACACAGCAGGAACTGGTGGTCGCGGTGTGGGACCCCACCGATTCTGCGCTGCAACCGCGCGGCAAGCAGGTGCTCAATCCCAACGGCATCTGGTACACGGCGGTTTCCGGCATCTGGCAGACCGTGTGGCTGGAACCGGTCCCGGCGGCCCATATCCGCGAGATCGCCATGACACCGGATATCGACGCGCACCAGTTGCGGCTGACCGTGGCCACGGGGGACGCGGCGGATTTCACGGCGACGGCGAAGCTGCGCGGCAAGGAAGTGGGCCGTATCACGGGCAAGAGCAACGCCGAAGTGAAGCTCGGGCTCAGCCAGACCGAACTCTGGTCGCCCGATTCGCCCACGCTCTACGATCTGGAAATCGCGCTCAAATCCGGCGACTCGGTGAAGAGCTACTTCGGCATGCGCAGCGTGGAAGCGCGCGCCGATGCGGCCGGGAACAACCGCATCTTCCTCAACCACCAGCCGTTGTTTCAAATCGGCCCGCTGGATCAGGGATGGTGGCCGGACGGGCTCTACACCGCGCCCACGGACGAAGCCTTGCGAAGCGATATCGACACGCTCAAGAAGCTCGGCTTCAACATGGCGCGCAAACACGTGAAAGTGGAGCCGGCGCGCTGGTATTACTGGTGCGACAAGCTGGGCTTCCTGGTGTGGCAGGATATGCCGAGCGCGATGACGCGCACGCCGCCGAGCGGTGTCCGCAAGGGGGCCGCGGAGGACGCGCAGTTCCCGGCCGAAATCGCCGCAAGCTGGGAGCGCGAGCTGAAGTCCGTGCTCCACAGCCTGATCAACGCGCCCTCGGTGATCGTATGGGTGCCATTCAACGAAGGATGGGGGCAGCACGTGACCAACGATGTCCTGAAGATGGTGAAGGCGCTCGACCCCACGCGCCTGGTGGATGGCCCGAGCGGATGGGAAGATCGCGGCTGGGGCGATCTCAAGGACATGCACTCCTATCCCGGCCCGGACATGTTCCCCGTCGTCAAAGACCGGGTGAGCGTGCTGGGCGAATTCGGCGGGCTGGGACTTCCGCTGGCCGGCCACTTGTGGTGGGACAAGCGCAACTGGGGCTACCGGACCTTTGAAGATCGCGAAAAGCTACAGGCCGGTTACGAAGGACTGATCGAAAAGCTGGAACCTCTGGTGAAACAGGGGCTGGCCGCCGCCATCTACACCCAGACCACCGATGTGGAGGGCGAAATCAACGGTCTGATGACCTACGACCGGAAGGTGGTGAAGTTCGATGCCGCGAAGCTGGCCGAATTGCACCGCAAGCTGATGCTGGCGGTGCCGCGCTGACCGGGTTCTGGCACCCGCTGTTCCGCCACGCTACCGCCCCACGTGTTACTATTCCGTTTTGAAAAGAGGGCAATTCCGTGAAAGTCTACGAAAGCAAGGATATCCGGAACGTTGGTGTAGTGGGCCACGGCGATTCCGGCAAGACCACGCTCACAGCCGGGTTGCTGTTCACCGCCGGAGCGACCAATCGCCTGCTCCGGGTGGATGAGGGCAACACGATCACCGATTTCGACGAGGAGGAGATCCAACGCAAAATCACGATCTCTACTGCCATCGCCGTGGCCGAGTGGAAGAAGACCAAGATCAACATCCTGGACACACCGGGTTACAACATATTTATTAACGATACGCGCGGCGCCCTGGTGGCTGCCGATGCCGCGGTGGTGGTAGTGGACGGCGTTGCCGGGGTGGAAGTGCAGACCGAAAAGGTCTGGGCATTCGCCGAGGAGTTCAAACTCCCGCGCGCGATTGTAGTGAACAAGCTGGATCGCGAGCGCGCCGATTTTCAACGCGCGCTGGCCAGCGTGCAGGAAAACTTTGGACGCACCGCGGTGCCGATCCACCTCCCGATGGGCAGCGAGCGCGACTTTAAGGGCATCGTCGATCTGATTCGCATGCGCGCCTTCACCTACACGCCGGATGGCGATGGAAAAGGCAAGGAAGGCGACATTCCGGCCGAGTACGCCGGCGAGGCGCAGGCGGCGCATGAAGCCCTGGTCGAGATGGTGGCGGAAGGCAACGATGCCTACATGGAGGAGTTTTTCGAGAAGGGCACGCTCCCGGTGGAGCACATTCTGGACGGGATGCGCACGGGGATTCGCGAAATGCGCATTTTCCCGGTGATGTGCGCGGCGGCCAACCACAACATCGGCAGCGACTTGATCCTCGACCTGATTGTCGACGATATGCCGAGTCCGACGGAGCGCGGCGAGATCACGGCGTTCGTAAACGGCACCGAAGCGCACCGGCCGATCGCCGAGAGCGACCTGGCAAGCGCCTACGTATTCAAGACCACCGCCGACCCGTTCGCCGGCCGCATCAACTTTTTCCGGGTGGATACGGGCATCATCAAGAACGATTGCAGCCTGCAAAACGTGAACAAGAGTTCGCCGGAACGCCTGGCGCACCTGAGCAGCCCGCACGGCAAGACCTTGCAGCCCATCACGGAACTGCATGCCGGAGACATCGGGGCGGTGGCCAAGCTCAAAGACACGCTGACCGGCGACACGCTGGCCGAGAAGGGCTTCGATATCACGTACCCGCCGGTCAAGCTGCCGGAACCCTCCATCGCTTTCGCGATTGAAGCCAAGTCGCGCAACGACGAAGACCGCATGGGCAACGCCGTGCACCGCATCCTGGAAGAAGACCAGTCGCTGCGTTTCTACCGCGACCCGCAGACGCGCGAGTTCCTGCTGGCGGGCAGCGGACAGCAGCACGTGGAAATCGTGGTGAGCCGGTTGAAAAAGCGCTATGGGGTGGATGTCACCCTAAAAGCGCCGAAGATCCCGTATCGGGAGACGATTCGCGGCAAGGCGGATGTCCAGGGGCGGCACAAGAAGCAGACCGGCGGTCACGGGCAGTTCGGCGACTGCTGGGTCAAGATGGAGCCGCTGGCGCGGGGCAGCGGCTTCGAGTTCGCCAATGAGATCTTCGGCGGTTCGATCCCGAAGAATTTCATACCGGCGGTGGAAAAGGGCATGGTGGACGCGGCCGCCAACGGCTACCTGGCGGGCTTCCCCATGGTGGATTTCCGGGTCACGGTCTACGACGGTTCCTACCACGACGTGGATTCCAGCGAACTGGCGTTCAAGCTGGCGGCGCGCAAGGCGTTCAAGGCCGCCATGCTGGAGGCCAAGCCGGCGCTGCTGGAACCCATCATGAATGCCGAGATCCAGGCGCCGGTGGAATACGCCGGCGACCTGATGGGCGACCTCAACAGCCGCCGCGGACGAATCGCCGGCATGGACACCAAGGGGGCCACGCAGTTCATCCGCGCCCAGGTGCCGATGTCGGAAATGTTAAACTACCAGAGTGACCTGACGGCCATGACACAGGGCCGGGCGAGCTTCACGATGGAGTTCGACCATTACGATTATGTGCCGCAATTGCAGGCGGACAAAGTGATCGCGGCTGCAAAGGCTGCCAAATTGGGCGAAGAGGAAGAAGAGGAATAAGTGCACACCCCCGTGTGCGGGTGACACACACACGGGGCGCTTACCTGAGGTATGGTTGCTTTTCGTGCCGTATGTGAGTTAGGCTACTAGGGTCATTACCGGGCTACGGCTCGCATAAGTACTTTATTTTCATAATTTGAGGCGGTTGAATGGAAGTTCGAACCGAGACTCTCTGCTCTTTTTCGTTGCTCGTCGTAGCGGTAGTCACCTCCGGTTGTGGATACACACAGCAGTCCAGGTTCCAAATGTCGTTCCTCCCGCCGGCGCCGCGCGGCGCGGCGGCACCGGCGGAATTGCCCGAACCTCCCCCGGCGCGCAACGCCTACCTGGGCGCCGACATTCCGGCAATTATCCTTTCCAATCCCCAAATTATGCAGCGCCGGGCGCAGGGCGACGCCACCATCCAAGCCGCCGTGCTGCGGTTTCAGGCGGGCAGGCGCTCCTATCAGGCCGGGGACTTAGCGAACGCGCGGCGGGAGTTCGACCGCGCCATCGATCTGATGCTGGAAGCGAGCGAGCAGGGGCTGATCGACCGGCAGCAGTACGAACGGCAGTTGGACGAGATGGTGGACAGCATCCATCGCTATGATCTGGCCGACCTGGGCGCGGCAGCCGTCGAAGACCAGGGAAAGTTCGAAAAGGCCCCCCTGGAAGATATTTTGCAGATGACGTTCCCGGTGGACCCCAAACTGAAGGACAAGGTGCGGGAGCAGGTGGCGGCCACCACTTCCCAATTGCCGTTGTCGGTGAATGACGCGGTGCTGGGATACATCAATTATTTTTCCAATCGGGGCCACCGGACGCTGCTCAACGGGTTGCAGC
>JADGNS010000848.1 GCA_017883355.1 Candidatus Solibacter sp. | reverse complement strand
ATGGCGCGAATCGATGAGCTGAGGCTGATGACCAAAGTCGCGCGCATGTACTACGACCAGGGCCTACGCCAGACGCAGATCATGGAGCGGCTCAACGTGTCGCAGTCCACGGTATCGCGGCTCCTCAAACGTGCGGGGAAAGCAGGCATCGTGCGCATCACCATCAGCGTACCTTCCGGAACGCATCCCGAACTGGAGGAGGCCCTACAGGACGCGTACGGCATCAAGGAAGCCATCGTGGTGGATTGCGTGGATGACGACGACCAGATCGTCCGCGACCTGGGCGCGGCCGCCGCATACTATGTGGAGACCACGTTGAAGCCCACCGACGTCGTGGGCCTCTCGTCGTGGAGCGCGGCGCTGTTGGCGATGGTGGATTCCATGCAGCCCATGCGGCGCGCCAACGCGGTCCGCGTGGTGCAGATACTGGGCGGCGTCGGCAATCCGGGCGCGGAGGTGCACGCCACCCACCTGACGCGCCGTTTCGCCAACCTGGTGGGCGGCACCGCGACTCTTCTCCCGGCGCCCGGCGTCGTGGGGTCCGCCGAAGCGCGCGACGTGCTGCTGCGCGATCGTTTCGTCAATGAAGCCATGCGGCTGATCCACGACGTGTCGCTCGCCTTCGTCGGCATCGGCGCCATCGAGCCGTCCCGCATGCTGGCGTCGAGCGGCAACGTCTTTGGACGCGTGGAAATGGAGGCCTTGCGCAAACAGGGCGCGGTGGGCGATATCTGCGTGCGGTTCTTCGATAAGCTCGGCGTTCCGGTGGTGACCCCGCTGAACGACCGGGTGATCAGCATGGATTTGAACCAGCTCCGGCGCGTGGCCCGCGTGGTGGGCGTGGCCGGAGGACGGCGCAAAACGGAGGCCATCCGCGGCGCCCTGATGGGGCGATGGATCAATGTGCTGCTGACGGACCGGCACACCGCCCAGCGATTGCTCGAGCCCGCGGCGGTCGCGGTAAGGAGCAAGAAACAATGACCCGCCGCCTGCTGGCCATCGCCGCTTGCACGCCAGGTCTGCAACCGCGAGGGTCGGTGCCATTGGAAGACCGCTCCCTTACGGTCGCGGCTCCGATCAGAGCCACGACCGCCAGGGAGTGGTTCCCAGCAAGGGCCAAATATTGCGCGGCCATAATTCTATTGGCCAGCTCGTGCAAGCCTTGGACCGTTCGACCCATCAACGAATCTGTGCAGAGCCAGTCTCGCGGCCTCGACGCACCGGCCTACGTCTCATCCATTTGGGAGACGAAGGTCATCCCGTACGTCCACGCGCATGCCATCGACGTGGCGAGCGCCTGCCAGGCTGCGCAGCGCCCGGGGCCGGCGCAGTTCCTGGTGAAAGGCGATGCACGGGTGCTGCCCGCCGACGCCGCTTCGCGTTCCGGTCTGCTGCCCATCGATGTCGCGCCGTTCGACGGCCACCCGGATGCGGCCATTCAGATGGGCCCGGTGATTCGAGGCACGGCGTTGCGCGATGCCCTGCCGTTCATTGAATTCTCCCAGTTCCTCAATCAGCTCGAATTTGCCCGCGTGTCGAACGAACTCAACGCGCGCGCCCTGCAAACGGCCCTGCCGGAGACCCTCGCGCCCGGGCAGATGATCTCCTTCGCCGGAGCCATGGCCCGGCCCGCGCCGGGGCAACTCCCGGAGATCGTTCCCATTGAGTTCAAGATACAGCGGAGGCCCGAATGAGCGTGCTCGCCGCCCGTCAGGTCAGCAAACAATTCCCCGGCACGCTGGCGCTGGACTGCGTGGATTTCGCGGTCCACGCCGGCCAGGTGAATGCGCTGATCGGCGAGAACGGGGCAGGGAAGTCCACCCTCATGCGGATTCTCTCCGGCATCGACCAGCCCACTTCGGGATCTCTGGAAATGGACGGCCGGGAGATCGTTCTGCCCTCGCCGCGCGCAGCCGCCGCGCACGGCATCGCCATGATCCACCAGGAGCTGAACCTGCTGCCGAACCTCACCGTCGCCGAGAACATTTTCCTCGGCTGCGAGCGAACCCGGCGCGGCGTGATCGACCGTAAGGCGCAAGAGCGCGTGACCGGCGACTTGATGCGGCAACTTCAGCAGCCCATCAAACCCCGAACCCTGGTGGGCAGCCTGCCCATCGGCCAGCAGCAGATCGTGGAGATCGCCAAAGCCATCGTTCCTAAATACTCGCGGTCGGAATTACGGTGGCGTTTCGGGAAACCGCTTGCTAACGGGGTGCCCCCTGGGCCCGGCTCTGATCAGAGCGAAAGCGTGCGCGTGCTGATCATGGATGAGCCCACCTCGGCGCTGAGCGCGGCCGAAATTGATGCCCTGTTCCGCACCATTCGCGATCTCCAGGCGCGCGGCATCGCCATCGTCTACATCTCGCACCGGCTCGAAGAACTGCTGACCATCGGCGACACCGTCACCGTGCTGCGCGACGGGCGCGCCGTGGCCGAATCCCCGGCGCAAACCGTCGGTGTCGGTTGGCTCGTGGAACAGATGACGGGTCGTGCCGCCGCGACGTCCACACACTATAGCGCCTCGTCCGGGCAGGCGGTCGTGCTGGAAGTGGCCACGCCGGACGCGGCCTTTGGCGTGAGCGCGGGCGAGATCGTCGGCATCTACGGCCTGATGGGCGCGGGACGCACGGAGCTGCTCGAAACCCTCATCGGCCTGCGCGCCACCAGCGGGCGGATTCTGCTCCACGGCGCTCCCGTGGAACGGCTGAGCATCTGGGATCGCATCCGGCGCGGCCTCGTGCTGGCGCCCGAAGACCGGCAACGCGCGGCGATTCTTCCGAACCTTTCCGTCGGCGAAAATATCACCGTCACGGATCTGGCATCCAAACAACGCGGGCTTTATGTGTCGCCTTCGCGGCAGCGCGCCAAGGCCGTACAAGCCATTCGCGAAATGCAGATCCGCGCGCCCGGACCCGATGCGCCCATCACCGCGCTCAGCGGCGGCAATCAGCAGAAGGTGGTCCTCTCGCGAGCCATGTTGACCGAGCCCAAAGTGCTGCTGCTCGACGAGCCGACGCGCGGTGTGGACGTGGGCGCGCGCGCCGAGATCTTCGAAATCATCCGCCGCATGGCAGGCAGTGGTGTGGCGGTGGTCTTCTCCTCCTCGGAAATCCAGGAAGTCTTGACGCTGGCCACGCGCGTGCTCGTGATGGCGGGTGGCCGCATCACCGCCGAGTTCGCCTTGGCGGACGCGACGCCGGAAGGGCTGGTAGCGGCATCGGCTCCTGCCACCGGCGCGCGGAGAATCGCATGAGAGCATCCCGCAACGCCGCCGTGGGAGCCATGCTTTTCCGCCTCCGGGCGCTGCTGGCTCTGGCGATTCTACTCGGTGTCTTCTCGCTGCTGTCTCCGGCGTTCCTGACCACGGCGAACCTCACCATTCTGGTCAAGCACGTGGCCATCAACGCCATCATGGCGGTGGGGATGACGTTC
>JADGNS010000847.1 GCA_017883355.1 Candidatus Solibacter sp. | reverse complement strand
GCTGTTGGGGAGTTGCGTCGGCGTGTGGAACAGGCGCAGACGAATCCAGTTGTAACCGTGATCCTTGAAAATCTGCAGGCCCGGCTGGGCTTCGCCACAGTCTTTAAAGACCGTGCCACGATCTTCGCTCTGCTTGAGGAAAGACAGGTCGGCGCCTATCGCATAGTCCGCCGCGCGCAAACCAGCGGCGGCGCAGATGAGAAGTAAGAATGCCCGTTTCATTATCGTTTGACAGAGACAACGTACCACGTGGTGACCGGGGTGCCAATCGGAAGCACCCAGCCCTGCGCCGTCTTCTTCGCCTGGATGGGCTCTCCCATGGCGTGGCCCGCGCCATCGAGCGCGGATGCGCTGACCGCTTTGGCCGAATGGATCTCGCGCAGGACCACGGTTCCGGTGACCGGTTCGATGAGGGACGGCGACTCACCCTGATTCGCCGTGCGGGTATGCGCATCGTTCCACTTCAGGCCGGTATTGGTGACGCGCGATCCGGCGGTGAGCAGCATTCTGGCGGATTGCGATAGCGGTTTGTCGTCCAGGGAAGAAAGTACAATGCTGGCGAAGCGGTTGGAGATATCGGCGGAGAGGTTCTTCACCGATTTGGCATTGGCCGGGATAAAGCCGATGAGCGCCTGGGTGCGATCGGTTTCCACCGTGACCAGGCCGGTGTTCGCCGCCGACTTATACCAGGCCAGCTCTTTGGTGTCCGATAGGATGGGGTTAGCCTCCGTGGCGGCACACTTGGCCGTCGGCGCGCCATCGAGCGACTGGATGCGCACCGCGTGCTCCAGCGGCAGGGTGAGCGGAAAGCCCGGCGTAAAATAGGGCTGCTCGGTGCGCGGCAGCTTGCGGCTGTCCAACACCTGCTCCTTGGAATAAGTGCGCGCCACGGTTTCGCGCGCGGCATGCACGTCGCCGCGCAGAAAGGTCAGCGCTCCGGTGGCCATTTCCGTCATGCGTACCGGATCGAGCGAGATATCGAAGGGATCGCCCACATAGGATTTCCAGGTGGGATCGCGCTTGGGCTCGAAGGTGTACAGGATGATGGCATCCCAGTCCTGCAAGCTGCCGTAGGCGGCCAGGATGGGAATGCCTTCGGCGGCCCAATCGTTGGGGAACGGGTGGTTGGTTTCGCTGACGGTATACGGCTTGCCCGCGAAGGCGGTTCGCGAAAGCTGGACCACGGTGGAGTTGAAGGGATCGTTGACCATCGGCGTGTTGACCGGCGGAGGCGATCCGGGATGCTGCCAGTAGACGTGGCCGTCCATGATATCGAGCTGGGAGAGCGAAGCCAGCATGGTGTACGGACTGCTGGTATGGCTGTGGTCGGCGGTGCCGGTGATGGGAGATTTTACGCCGAGATCCTTCTTCAGGTACCCGCTCATGTCCTGGTAGAACTTACTTTCCAGGGCCGTGCAGAAGGCCATTTCGGTGGTGTAACGTTCCTGGGGAGCGGCGGCGGTCTCCTGTCCCTTGAGGCGCGGGATAGGCGCGCCTTCGGGAACCCCGGCGAGCTCGCGAAGCTTCTTCAGCTCTTCGGGGTTGCGGTTCTTTTGCAGCCATTCGTTAAAGATGCGGGTGAGCTCCTCGTCGTAGTAGGGAGTGGGGGCGCGAAAACCCAGATAGATGGCGTTCTCGTTGAGGATCTCCACGATGGCGATGGCGGGCTCGTTGCGGTATTCGAGCCCGGTGTAAGGATTCACATGAGTGAGGAGACTTCTGGCGTATTCCTTCTGCAGTTCGATGAGGCGCGGATCGAAAAGAGTTAGTCCCTTGCCCCACTGGATCTTGTCGAAATCCTGTACGCCGTCGCCGGACTTATACGACCGGCCGACGTTCAGGTTGAGATCGACATAGATGCCGCGCTTCTTGAATTCGGCAATCTCATAATCGAGGCGGTCGAGTTGCTGGGCATCGAAAGAGCGGCTGTCGCTGCGGGAGGAATCGATAATGCCGCGCGGCGCCGGCAGATCGAGGAAATGCAGCCGCACCATGTTGATGCCGTAACGCGCCAGGGTGGCGGCGTATAGGGCGGCGTCTTCATGCGACGGAAGCAGGACCGAACCGCGGCTCCAATCGGTGATGTGGACCCCCCAGAAGCGTATGCGCTGGCCGCCGGGCTTGACGAAGTGGCCGCCCTGCACGCGGATGAAGCCACTCTTGCCGGCGGGCGCATCCAGCAAAAACGACACATCGGCGGGCGAAGCTCCGCCCGCGCGATGGTCCATCACAAACGGCTTTAGCAGGCCGTCATCCCACTGGGCGAAGGCGGGGGTGGAGAGGAGCAGGATAGCCGCGAAATATCCTGCCCTTGCGGAAAACCACTCCCTTACGGTCGTGGCTCCGATTGGAGTTTGCATGGTCAGAATTGGAAGCGGGCCACGAGTTGGCCGTTGCGCGAACCGCTGAGGCTGCCGGTATTGGTGATGTAGCCGAAGCCGCCGGCGGGTACGCCGGTGACGGTATTAAATGTCGCCGTAGCCACCGGATTGTTCACTCCCGCCGTTGGGAGGGACAGGTTCACCCGGTTGAACACGTTGAAGTATTCGGCCCGGATGTTGAGCGACAGCTTCTCGCGAAGCTGGAAAGTGCGCCCGAAATTCATGGATTCGCTGACCTGGTGCTGCTGGCGGTAGTCGTTATAGTAAGCGGCGCCCTGACCCCAGGTGCCGGTGGGCGTGTCGGCCCAGGCAGCCGGATTCAAGATCTGCTGCTTGCTGTTGGGGTCGATACAACGGCAGTTGGGATTCTGCAAGAACAGGGGCACGCCGGCAACCCGGTTGAAACGGGTATTGGTGTTGAAGGTGTAGGTGTTGAGATTGGTCCGGGAGGATGCGACAGGGATCAAACTCCCGCTGGCGTAGCGCAGGATGCCGCCCCAGGTCCAGCCGCCGGTAAGTTGGCGGATGAACTTATTCGACGTCGCCATGGGGGTCCGGTAAGTGAACGCGGTGACGGAAATGAAAGGCGTCGAAGTGGGAGTGAGCCCCCGGTTGTTGTTGCGATTAAACGCGTCATTGATGCCGGCGCACCCATTGGCTCCCAGGCACAGCTCTTTCTGGTAAGTGAAGTTAGACGTGAGGTCCAGGCCATGGGAATAGCGTTTGGTGAACTTCACCTGAAGGGCGTCATACGAACTGTTGCCGACCGGGTTGAACCACGTCGCCAGTGCGTCGTTGTATTCGGGGAAGGGGCGGAGAGTCTGTGCCACGCTGGCGGTGCAGGGGTATCCGGCGTAAGGCACTTTGTATGCGGCATTGCCGGCCGTTGTCGAGCAGATGGTGGAGGTCAATAAGCTCCGGGTGACGGGGTTGGTGAGATCCAGACCCAAGGCCTGCATCCTGGCCGGTGAGATGGCGTTGATCATAGCCAGACCGCGGCCCTCCAACCAGACCCCACGATTACCCACATATGCGGCTTCGAGCGACATATCCTTGG
>JADGNS010000846.1 GCA_017883355.1 Candidatus Solibacter sp. | reverse complement strand
CCTTCAACGCAGAGACGCAGGACCCGCAAGCGGGTACCCCGCAGAGGAAAGCGCAGAGAAAACCAAGACCGAGCCCTGCCGGAAGGGAGTTGTGGCCGCGCTCGCGTTGTCGCTGGTGCTGCTCTCGGGCTGCCGGCAGGATATGCACGACCAGCCGAAGTACATTCCCTTGCGGCCCAGCGATTTCTTCGCCGACGGCCGCTCCGCCCGCCCCATCACGGAAGGCACCGTGGCGCGCGGCCACCTCAATGACGACACCTTGTTTTACACGGGCAAAGGCGCCGACGGCAAACCGTCGAACGAGTTTCCGATGCCGGTGACGAAGGAGCTGATTCTGCGCGGCGAGCAGCGTTTCAACGTCTACTGCACGCCCTGCCACGACCGCACCGGCAGCGGCAACGGCATGATCGTGCGCCGCGGCTACCGGCGTCCGCCGACCTATCATAGCGACCGTCTGCGACAGCAGCCCAACGGATATTTCTACGACGTGATCACCAACGGATTCGGCGCCATGCCCGACTACGCAGCCCAGGTTCAGCCGCGGGATCGCTGGGCCATCGTCGCCTACATTCGCGCGCTGCAACTCAGCCAGCAGGCTTCCATCAACGACGTGCCCCCCGAAGCTCGGGGCCAATTGGAAAGTCCCGCGCGCGGCCCACAGGGAGGCGCGAAATGACGGCCAGCGCCGTGGATTACAGCATCACCCCGCAACTGCGGACCGACCTGCGGCAGTGGCGCACCCGCGCGCTGATCGCGGGCGTAGTGGGGAGCGCGGTGAGCGCCGTGGGCTTCTTCGCCGCCGGGCCGACGCAGTTCTACCGCTCCTACCTCTGGTCGTACATGTTCATCATCGCCATCACCATCGGCCCGCTGGCGTGGCTCATGCTGCAATTCGTCACCGGCGGCGCCTGGGGCCTGGTCATCCGCCGCGCCTGCGAGGCTGCCACGCGCACGCTGCCGCTGGTGCTGGCGATGTTTCTTCCCATCGTGATCGGCATCAACAACCTCTATCCCTGGGCGCGCGCCGTCACGGTGGCCGCCGATCCCATGCTTCAGCATAAGGCGCCGTACCTCAACGTCCCGTTCTTCCTGGGGCGCGCCGCCTTCTATTTCGCCGGCTGGATGTTCCTCGCCTGGTGGTTCAATCGCTGGTCCCTCAAAGAGGATCTCGAAGGCCACGATGCGGTCCACGGAAAGATGAGCGGCATGGCCGGCCCCGGCCTTCTGTTCTGGGGATTCAGCGTCACCTTCATGGCCGTCGATTGGATCCTGTCGGTGGATCCCAAGTGGTTCTCCACCATCTTCGGCATGCTCTTCATGGTCAGCCAGGCGCTGACGGCGATGGCGTTCCTCATTACCCTGATGGTCCTGCTGTACAAACAACGGCCCATGTCGGAAGTGCTGACACACCGCCACCTGCACGATCTCGGCAAATTCCTGCTGGCCATGGTCATGGTGTGGGCGTACTTTTCGTTCTCCCAATTCCTGATCATCTGGGCGGGCAACTTGCCCGAAGAAATTCCGTGGTATCTCACCCGCCTCAATCACGGCTGGCAGTATGTCGGACTGCTGCTGGTGATCGGGCATTTCGCGCTGCCCTTCGCGCTGTTGCTCTCGCGCGATCTGAAACGCAATTTCAAACTGCTGGCCTCGATCGCGGTGTTCATTCTTTTGATGCGCTTCGTGGATCTCTACTGGCTGATCACGCCGAGCTTCCGCAAGGAGAGTTTCGGCCTCAGCTTCCTGGATTTCACGATTCCGATCGGCCTGGTGGGACTCTGGCTGGCGTACTTCCTGACGCAATTGGAGAAGCGCCCGCTGATGCCGGCGAATGCCCCGCACCTGGAGGAGGTTTTAGAACATGGACGAGACTAAGCACCCCCAGGACCCTCAGATCCGGCACGAAACCACGGACGTCAATGTCTGGGCGGTGGGCAAGTTCGCCATCGGCCTGGTCGTCGTGTGCGTCGTCTCCATCGTGCTGTTGTTCGGGCTGTTGAAGTTTTTCCAGTCGCGCGAGGAAACCGCCGTCGCCAATACGGTGGAGCCGGTCAAACTCTTCCCGGAACCTCAGTTGCAGAAAACTCCGATTCTGGATCTCAAGGCGATGCGCGCCGAGGAAGACAAACTGCTGAACGGCTACGCCTGGGTGGACCAGCCCAAGGGCGTCGTACGCATTCCGGTGGCGCAGGCAATCGAAGTTCTGGCCAAACGCGGACTGCCCGCGCGCAGCGCCCCGGCGGCAGCACCCGAGGTACCCAAGAAATGAGATCTCTCTCGCGGTTTTCTCTGCGCTTTCTCTGCGTTCTCTGCGTCTCTGCGGTGAGTCCGTTTTCCGCCGCCCTCGCTCAGCCTGGCCAGTTGCTGGGTCCCGCGCAGCAATCCAGAATGCAGGACAGTAATCTGAAGCCGGCGCTTCCCGGCGCGCTGCTGGGCGTCGGTATCGATCAGCGACTCGACCAGCAGGTCTCGCTCGACCTCGTATTCAAGGATGAGGCCGGACGCGAGGTCCCGCTCCGCTCGTTCTTCAAGCGCGGCAAACCGGTGATTCTGGCGCCCGTCTACTACCGCTGCCCCATGCTGTGTACGCAGATTCTCAACGGGCTGGCCAGCAGTCTGAAGGCGGTCTCGCTCGAACCCGGAAAGGATTTCGAAATCGTCGCCGTCAGTTTCGACCCCAAGGACACGCCGGAAACCGCCGCCGGCAAGAAGCAGATGTACCTGCGCCGCTACGGACGGCCGGGCGCGGCCAACGGCTGGCACCTGCTGACCGGCGACCAGGCCAATATCACGGCGCTGATGGACACCATCGGCTACCACTACAAGTACGATGCCGCCACGGATCAGTTCGCGCACGCCAGCGGCATCATGGTGCTCACGCCCGAAGGCCGCCTCTCGCGCTACTTCTATGGGGTGGAATATGCGCCGCGCGATGTCCGCCTCGGCCTGGTGGAAGCCTCGCAAAACAAGATCGGCTCCGCGGTGGATCAAATTCTGTTGTTCTGTTACCACTATGACCCGGCTACGGGTAAGTATGGCGCGATCGTGATGAACCTGGTGCGCTTCGCCGGCGCGAGTTTCACGCTGGTCTGCGGCGTGTTTCTGTTCATCTTTCTGCGCCGCGATCTGCGCCGTGACCGGCGCATTCTCAAGCGGGTTGGATAACACACGATGGGTAAATTTCAATTATTTCCGGTACAGGCCTCCACGCTGGCTCCCGAGGTGGATCACCTGCTGTATTTTCTGCTGGCGGTCACGGTGTTCTTCACGCTGCTGATCTTCGGGGCCATCTTCTATTTCGCCATCAAGTATCGCCGCCGTTCGGAGCACGAGCTGCCGCATGTCCAGCACACCGGCTACACGCTGGAAATTCTGTGGAGCGTGATTCCGTTCGGCCTCACCATGGTGATGTTCACCTGGGGCGCGAGCATTTTCTTCAC
>JADGNS010000845.1 GCA_017883355.1 Candidatus Solibacter sp. | reverse complement strand
CCGATGCCCGATGTGCCGGCGCAAGGGGACTGGCCGCCGCCGGCCGCCAAGCCGCCGGAGCCTGGCGAGTTCACGCGAATGTTTCAGGCGCCGTCGGCCGCGCGCCCGGAAGCGCCGCCCCCACCTCCGCAAGGAGGCGAGTTTACCCAGTTCTTCAAACCGTCGCCCGGGGGAATGCCGGCCGGACCGCAGTTTCCCTCAGCCTCCCAGTTTCCGCAAGCGGGGTCCTCGCCCGCTCCACCTCCGCCCCGGCCTCAGTCCGGCGAATACACTCGCATGTTCGGCCCTGGATCTCTGTCCGGCGCGCCGGGAACGCCCCCCGCGCCGCCCCCAGCGCCCCAGGCGCCCGCGCCGCCACCCTCGTACGGCTCGGGTGGCGGCGCGACCCAGGCGTTCCGCACGACTCCCGCCTACCCGCCCGCCGCCGCTACGCCGCAGGGCCCCAGCGAGTACACCCGGATGATGTCCGTTCCCGCAAATCTGGCGCCACCTCCACCCGCCGCTCCGCCCGCCGCACCTCCTGCCGGACAGATGCCCGGGATGCCCCAAATGGGCATGCCCCAGATGCCTTATATGCAGCCGCCGGCGATGCCGCAGCAGCCCGCCGCCCCGCAGATGCCGTACATGCCGCAAATGGCGATGCCGCAAATGGCGCCGCCTCAGGTGAAGGCCCCGCCGGTTACGGTGCCCGCGGCTAAATCCTCGAACACCCTGCTGATTGTGATTTTCTGCCTGCTGGCATTTCTGGCCGGGGGAATCATTGTTTATCTGCTGGTGAGGCCCAAGTAGCCGGTCGCGCCGGTCGCGGCCGATATACCCCGCACGGTAGCGGAACAGGTATTATGGTGCTGGACTATGGCCAATCTGAATCCACGGATAACCGTTGAGCCGGGCAAAATGGGCGGAAAGCCCTGTATTCGTGGCTTGCGCTTCACGGTCTATGACATGGCATCCTATCTGGCATCGGGAATGTCGGAAGACGAGATTCTGAGAGACTTTCCGTATCTGGAGAAGGAAGACTTCCAGGCAGTCTACGAGTTCTTCGCCAGCATTCCGGAAAGGATTTCCGTTCTTGAAGCTTCTCGTTGACGAGAATCTCGCTCCGGGACTCGCCGAACAAATCGCCGATCTATTTCCCGGCTCCGTTCACGTCACTGCCGTCGGGCTCGGAAGTACGTCCGATGCCGTTATATGGGAATATGCCGGGGCGAATGGGTTCACATTCCTGACCAAGGACAAGGACTTCGTGAACCTCAGCCTCACATTGGGCTCGCCGCCCAAAGTGGTCCTGCTGCAAACCGGCAACTGTTCCACTTCGCAGATCGAGCACATCATCAGGTCCAACGCTGTTCGCTTCTCGGAATTCGGCAGTGACCGCAAGCGCAGTCTGCTTCTTCTGAGGTAGCGAATCGCTCGGGTTGGCTCGTCTACCCCCCCGGCACCCCAGCCGCCTTCTCCACCGCCACGCGGATCGCCGCCTGCTTCGCCGCATTCAGCTTCCCGCCGTCCGCCGTGACGTAGAACACGTCGATCGCCTTGTGCGCCTGCGTATCGATCAGCACCACCTCGATGTTGCCGCCGTTGGCACTGATCGCCGTCGCCAGATCGTACAGCAGGCCGGGGCGATCCTCGGCCACGATCTCGACGAGCGTCGCCGTGCCGCTGGCTTCGGAATCAAATACCACGCGCGGCGCAATGCCCGCCTTGCGGCTGGGCAGCACGGGTTTCGGACGGTTGCGCAGCAGTTCCTTCACATCCGCCTTGCCCCCGAGCACCCGCGCCATAGTGGCATGCAGGCGGTCCACCTCGCTGGGATTGAGATCCAGCGTGCGCGCCGGATCGGCAAACGTGAAGGTGTCCAGCACCAGGCTGCGCAGGTTGCTGAAAGCCTCCGCCTTCAAAATGTTCATGCCGAAGCAGGAGAGGGTTCCGGCCACCGAAGCGAACAGGCCGGGACGATCGTGCGCCACCAGGGTCAGTTGCCACGCCGACTCCAGCTTGCGGACCTCCACGGCCAAGCCGCGCTTGCGGCCCATCTCCGCGAGCGCCATGTGCTCGTCGATCTCGCCTTCCGAGTGGGTGCGCAGGTAGCGCACGGGGAAGCCTTGCAGGAAGGCGATGCGCTCCGGCGAGCCCGTTGGGACAGCTTCGATGCGCTCCGTCTGCAGTTCGCGGGTGAGTTCGTTATAGACGGTGAGGTAGAGTTGCCAGAGTTGCTCGGCGCGCCACGGCGTCATGGCGGTGGGATTGACCGCGCTGATATCGGCGTAGGTCAGCAGGGTGAGCACTTTGAGGCGCTCCACCGTCCCCATCTGGTGGGCCACGTCGCGGATGGTCTGCGGATCGAAGACGTCGCGCGAGAACATGGCGGCGGACAGGTCCAGGTGCCGGCCGATCAGGAACGTCACCATCTCGCGATCCTGCCAGGGCATCTGGATGCGCGTCATGGGGTCCTGCACCAGGCGCAGCGAAGCGTCGATGTGGCCTTCGGTGTGCGTGCCCTTGCCGGAATCGTGAAACAGCAGCGCGAAGGCCAGAGTGCCCGGATCTTTGATCTCCGCCAGCAGGTCCCGGAACGTGCGCAGCCAGGCATCCTCGGTGGCGCGCAGGCTCCACAGGTTTTGCAGCGTGACCAGAGTGTGTTCGTCCACCGTATAGCGATGGAAGAAGTCGCGGATCACCAGGCACTCGATCTCGGCCAGTTCGGGGAAGATCGCCGTGAGCACGCCGGTCTCGTGCATGGCGCGCACCGCGGTGGGCGCGTGCGGCAGCCCGAGCATCTGGCTGAGCACCGGCCACAGCGGCTGGGTATCGAGGAAATGGTCGCGCAGGCGCGGCAGGCGCGCTTCGATGCGCTGCTCGGCTTCGGAGGAAAGGCGCACGCCGTGCCGCGCCACGAATTCGAACAGGCGCAGGGCGAGCTCCGGCTCCACATCCAGCCTCTGCGGCGCGCGGAAATGGACCCGTTCCCGATGCACGCTGAACTCGGCGTTGGAAACCCGCGAGCGGAAATCGCGGAACTGCGCGAACAGCGAACTGGCCTGGCCTTCTCCAGCTTCTAGCGCACGGATGGCCGCGCGGTAAATGGCGCGCGAGTGCCGGTAGTATTCGCGCATCCACTGCGCCGCGCCGGGGAGATGCCAGTGCTCAGCCAGGGAATCCTGCGCGTCGAAGGTAAGCAGGTTGTTGTCGCGGCCGGTCTGGATGTGCAGATAGCAGCGCAGGCGCGCCAGAAAGCGATAGGCTTCGCGCAGTTCGGCGGTGGGGTCGGCGGCGCCCTCGCGCAACTGGCCGAGCCAGCACACCAGTTGGTAATCGCGCAGGCCGCCCGGCGTGTCCTTGACGCTCGGCTCCAAATGGTAAAAGGTGCCGGCGTACTTGCTGTGCCGGTCGCGCGTCAGTTGCGCCAGATTGCGTACCAGCGCGTCGCGATTGGCGTGGA
>JADGNS010000844.1 GCA_017883355.1 Candidatus Solibacter sp. | reverse complement strand
AAACCGGGGACAGACAGCGAATTTCCGGCAAACTGCGCCGGAAATTCATGTCAGTCCCCGGTTTGCCTACATGAAGTACTGTTTCCTGCCGTAAACCCTGCTGCCGAAACTGCGCATGAAGTGCATGTCCTCTTCGTGGAGCGGCCCCTGCCGGATCTCGGCGAGGTTCTGTTCGAATTGCTTTAAATTGCCCGGCGCCATCAGACAGACGTGGACCGCGGGGTTGGAGAGGACGAAGCGGTAACACATGCCGGCGGTCGGGAGGCGTCCACCCTTGGGATATCCGCGCGGCGGGCGAAGCAACCCGGTCCAGCGAGTAGCTGTGAAGCTGACCACCGCCGGGTTGGACTCCGGCAGATGCGGGAAGATCTCCGTCTCCGCGCCGATGTGCGCGGCGTTGTAGCGGATCATCATGGCGTCCAGGACGCCCTCGCGCGCGAGGTCGACGGCGAATTTGCGGTCGTGGGTGGACATGCTCACGGCGCGCACCAGACCGCTCTCGCGGACCGCCTGCAATTCCTCACGAACCTGCGGCGTGAAGTGGGCGCGCCGCGTGACGCCGAGAAAGTGGAAGACGTCGATATAGTCGGTGCGCATCTGGCGCAGGCGCCGTTCCAGGGTCCGGCGGAGGTTCTGATGTCCCCAGATATAGTTGTACGCGCCGGTGGCGAGCACGTATTGGTCGCGCCGCGCCGGAACGGTTTCGCGCAACACGCTCGTCATGTGGCTGTCGAAGCCGAAATACAGGAAATAGTTGAGGCCCTCATCGAGCGCCTTGAAGACGGTTCGGCGCCCGGGGCGGTAGGTTGCCGAAAGGCCAATCCGGCAGACAGGCGTGCCAATCTTGCCAAGCGGCACGCGCAGAAAATCCTGCATCATCTGACCCCCAGTATAGTTCCAGCTACAATTGTGGTCGAGCCCATGAAGACCTTTACGATAGCGGTGATAGCCGGAGACGGGGTGGGTACGGAAGTCATCCCCCAGGCAAAGTGCGTTCTGGAAAAGATCGCCAAGAAGTACGACGTGTGTTTCTCGTTTCAGGATTTCGACTGGGGCGCCCAGCACTACTTCCGCTGGGGCCGCATGATGCCGGCGGGCGCCATCGATCTGCTGCAGCCCTGCGATGCCATACTGCTGGGCGCGGTGGGACACCCGGAGATCCCGGATCACACCACGCTGAACGGTCTGCTGCTGCCCATCCGGCGCGCCTTCGATCAGTATGCCAACGTGCGTCCGGCGTACCTTTATCCGGGAGTGGACTCGCCGCTGGCGCGGCCCAAGGGCGGTGACATCGATTTCGTCGTGGTGCGCGAAAACACCGAGGGCGAGTACGCCCAGGTGGGCGGCTTCGTATACCAGGCGCAGCCCGAAGAGATCGCCATTCAGACCTCCGTGTTCACGCGAAGGGGCATCGACCGCATCGTGCGCTTCGCGTTCGATCTGGCCGTCAAACGCAATAAGAAAAAGCGCGTCACCTCGGTCACCAAATCCAACGCGCAGGGCTACAGCATGGTGCTGTGGGACCGCTGCTTCGAGGAAGTCGCGGCGGAGTATCCGCATGTGGAGACCGAGTCGCTGCTGGTGGATGCCGCCGCGATGAACTTTATCCGCCGCCCGGAGAGCTTCGACGTGGTGGTGGGCTCCAACCTGTTCGCCGATATCCTGAGCGACATTTCGGCGATCCTCGTCGGGAGCATGGGCATGGCGGCCAGCGCCAACCTCGATCCGCTGCGGCGCTTTCCTTCGATGTTCGAGCCGGTCCACGGCTCGGCGCCCGATATCGCCGGCAAGGGCGTGGTCAATCCGCTGGCCACCATCCTGAGCGCCGGTATGATGCTGGACCATCTGGGCATGAGCGACGGAGCCCGCGAGTTGGAATCCGCCGTGGCCGCAGTGTTGGCCGAGGGCAAGGTGCGCACGCCCGATATCGGCGGCCGCAACAGCACGGAGGAAGTCACCGAGGCGATTTTGGAGAAACTCGCCTAGTGTCCAAGGAGAGTACGGGACGCCACGCATTCCTGGTGGCCGCGGGGATTCTGATCAGCCGGATTGCGGGGTTGGTGCGGCAGCGCGTATTCTCCCATTACTTCGGACTTCTCGACGAGGCGGACGCGTTCAACGCGGCGTTGCGCGTCCCCAATTTTCTGCAGAATCTGTTTGGGGAAGGCGTGCTGTCGGCTTCCTTCATCCCGGTATATGCGCGCCTGCTGGCGCAAGGCGAGGATGAGGAGGCGGACCGGGTCGCGGGCGCGGTGGGCGCGATTCTGGCGATGAGTTCGTCGGTGATCGTACTGCTCGGTGTCGTGGTTACCCCCTATCTCATGTGGGCCATCGCGCCCGGGTATCATGGCCCGAAGCGGGAACTGACCACCTTGCTGGTGCGCATTCTCTTTCCGGGCGCCGGAATCCTGGTCTGCTCGGCGTGGTGCCTCGGGATTCTGAACAGCCATCGCAAGTTCTTTCTCTCCTACACCGCGCCAGTGGTGTGGAATCTGGCGATGATCGGCACCATCCTGGCATTTCGCTATTCCGCCCTGAGCGACCTGGCGGTCAAGCTCGCCTGGGGCACAGTGCTCGGTTGCGTATTGCAGTTCGCCGTGCAGGTGCCGATGGTTTTGCGATTGACGGGTAAACTTCGGCTGCGTCCGGATACGCACTCGGCGCACGTCCGCGAGGTCGTCAAGAACTTCGTGCCCGTCGCGGTCAGCCGCGGAGTGGTGAACATTAGCGCGTTTGTGGACCAGGCACTGGCCTCGCTGGTGGGCAAGGGCGCCATGGCCGCGATGACCACGGCCCAATCGATCTACATGTTGCCGGTGAGCCTGTTCGGTATGGCTGTGTCCGCGGCCGAGCTTCCGGCGATGTCGAGCGCGTTGGGCACTGAAACGGAAATCGCGGCTCACCTGCGGCGGCGTTTGAATGGCGGGCTGCGGCAGATCGCGTTCTTTATCGTGCCCTCGGCGATGGCGTTCTTCGCGTTGGGCGACGTGGTGGCGGCGGCGCTGTACGAGACCGGGAAATTCACCCACAAAGATTCCGTCTACGTCTGGGGAATTATTGCGGGATCGGCCGTGGGCCTGCTGGCCTCGACCCTCGGGCGGCTCTACGCTTCCACCTACTATGCGCTGCGCGATACGCGGACGCCGCTGCGCTACGCCACGTTGCGCGTGGCGCTCACCATTAGCCTCGGATATTTGTGCGCCCTGCCGCTTCCCCGGTGGCTCGGCATCGATCCGCTTTGGGGCGCGGCGGGGCTGACCGCGTCGGCGGGCGTGGCGGGATGGGTGGAGTTCACACTGCTGCGGCGCACGCTGAACGCGCGGATTGGCGCGACGGGGGTCCCGGCGGGGTTGGTGGCGAAGTTATGGGGCTCGGCGGCGGTAGGGGCGGCGGCGGCATGGGGCATCAAGGTCGCTCTCGGGGGCGTGAGGCCGGAGGTCAG
>JADGNS010000843.1 GCA_017883355.1 Candidatus Solibacter sp. | reverse complement strand
GCCGTGAGCGGAGCGGGTGCGACAGCGTTTTCGAACAGGACCCCCTGCCGGGCGATCTTATCTAAGTTGGGCGTTTCGATTTGCGAGTAGCCGTAGCACCCCAACCTATCGGCGCGCAACGTGTCGATCGTCACCAGGAGCAGGTTCAGCCGCGAGGGCGACGGAGCAATGCCGGATTTGCAGGAGCCAAGGGCCACCAGGCCCACCAGGCACAGGCAGCAACGCTGATTCCTCGTCGTCATCCGCATACGGTATCACAGTGGGGCCTTGTGCCCTCTTCTACCGGGCGACCGGAACAGGATTCGGGATGTCCTCGGCCACGCCGGGGCCGGGTTGCGCCGGCCCATGCCAGACGCTGCCTCCGTAGGTGGTGATGTAGATCATTTTGGGATTCACGGGATCCACGACCACCCGGTGGCCCCATTTGAAGGTGTAGCCGCGGATGCGCTGCCAGGTCGCGCCACCATCGGCGGAGCGCCAGGCCGCGGCGTCGAAACCGCATGCGTAGATCACTCGGGGATTCTTCGGATCCACCGTGACGTCGTAGACGTGCTGGGACTGCTGGAAGATCGGCTTCCAGGTCGCCCCGGCGTCGAGGGTGAGAAATACGCCTCCGCCAACGTCTACATCGGAGCGGCCCTGTCCCCATGCGGCGAGGTACATGCGCCGGTTATCGCGCGGATCCAGGGTAAGTCCCACCGGACCGTTGACGGACTCCGGCAAACCGATCTTCTCCCAATGCTCCGCTCCGTCGCGCGAGCGATACAGCGCTCCGTCGCCGCCGCCGCCGTAGTTGCCCTCGCTGCGGCGCGCCACCACCACGTAGAGTGTTCCGTCGTCCGCCCGGGTGAGCCTCCAGGTGAACGGCGTTTCGCCTGGAATTCCGCTGTTCTTCAGCACCCAGGTTTTCCCATCGTCCGTGGACTTGTACACACCGCGTCCGAAGCCCGTGGCGTACAACGTGCGAGAGCCGGCGGGGCTGGCCGGATCGAGCACCAGGTGCGTGACGGAGGTCGCGGGCAGCCCCGCGTTCGAGGGCCGCCATGTTTTGCCGCCGTCGTCGGAGATCCCCACGCCGCCCGAGAAGGTCTGGGGATCGCGAGTCCGCCACATCTTCGGGCGCGGCAGGTCGTGAGTTCCGCTGAACGCGCCCCACAGCCGACCTTTCACTTTCGGATCGAAGACCACCCAGTATGTGGTGTTGCGCCAGTTCGAGGGAACCCCGTTGGTGGCCGAGGTCCATGAGGCGCCGCCATCGTGGCTCTGGAAAGCGCCGATGTCGGTGTAGCTGATGATCAGGTGCCGGGAATCGAAGGGGTCGAAGTGCACACCGTAGTTGGTGGTCACGTCCAGGCCGCGCGTGGTCCAGGTGTCGTCGCCCACGCGCACCGAGTTCACCGTCTCCCAGGTCTTGCCCCCGTCGAGGGTGCGGTAGGTGCGGAACAGATCGGTGGCGTAGCAGATGTCCGGATCGCCAGGCGCCACGCCCACGCTCCAGGGCGTGTCGAAGAAGACGTCGCGCCCGCCGTTCAGCGCGCGGGTCTCGATCCAGGAATTCGTCTTGTTCTTGGCCGGCTGATTCGACTCCTGGTGAACGACGGTCCATGTGCGGCCGCCGTCAGTGGTCTTGCTGATCCCGTTGAACGTGTCCTGCGCGCCTTCGCCCAGTTTCATGCCGCGGAACCCCGCATAGGCCACGCGGGCGTTCCGCTGGGATGTGGCAATCGCCTGGAAGCGGCCCGACGGCGCCGCCTGCGATACACGCCAACTCGCGCCGCCGTCTTCAGAGACTTGTATCTCGCCTCGCTGTGACGTCGCGTAAATGAAGGTGCGGCCCTCCGCGCCGCCCGCGCTGACACGGGTAACGCCGGCCGGCAGGGCGGCGAGCGGCGTCCAGGCGCCGCGCGCGAGACGATGAACATGACCGGTGCCGATCGCGAGCAGTGCATCCGGCTCGCTAGCGAGCTCCAGAATCCGCTCGCCCGGGAAGTCGCGCTCTCGCGACCAACTGGCGCCGCGGTCTGAAGAAACGTAGAGTAGCGAAGCGTCGGCTCCACGTCTTGGGCCGAATGCGAGCCAGATACGCGAGTTCGCGCCGCCTTCGACCGCAATGGCCGAAATCGACTGGCCGGCCGGAAAGCTGGCATCGCCCGTGGTCAGCGAGTACTCCGAGTGGTCGCCATTCTGGTGTTCGATGGTATTCTTCCTGGGATCTGGAAAAACCATGCTCCAGGTGCGCCCGGTGTCCTCGGAGCGCCACAGGGCCTGGTTCCCGGCGTAGATCACCTTAGGGTTCCGCGGATCGAAAGCGAAAACGTCGACCACCGAGCGCAGGTTGAACATACGCCACGACCGCGCGCCATCCAAAGTAATGTATGCGCCGGTCATGTCGCAGTGCTCCACCACGATCCTGGGATCGTGCGGGCTGATGGTGGGCGCAATCATCGTCCCACCGCCGCCGGGCCCGATGATGGTCCAGGGGTCGAAGCGCGGAGCGGGCGCGGGCTTGTCAGCCGCCAGGGCGATGCCCGGCAGTAGCAGCATTAGAACGACTTTTGACAAGGAACCCTCCCCATTTGGCCGCGGCGTTGTCCATACGGCCCCCGCGGCTGCTGGATTTTCGGCAACTTCGTCCGTATTATCGCCCTAAAGCGGGTCTTCGACAGCCTTAAAGTCCAGAATAGTGGTTCCAAATTCGAATGGCCCACCTACCTTCATTGTTTTCTGGAGCACTGCCCTGACAAACCGGTCGTCGCCAACGCGAGGCGCCGCTGTGTACAAGGCGCCGGCCGCGCCTTGGAAGCGTGTGACGGAAATAGTGGCGAGAGCCGCGCCGAGGCTGTGCCCGGTGAAGTAGACAGGTGCGCCGGGATGTGAGCCGAGGAAAGCTTCCAGGGCCGGAGTCGCCATCGTAGATCGGATCGCGGAAGAGCGGCGCAGGCGCGGGCGAAGGCGCTCCCGCCTGGGCAAACAGCGTGGCCGCCGGGGTTGCCAGAAACAGGCGTCAGGATAAAGACATAAGCAGTACATTCATCATCAGGCTAACAGTTCACCAGGTAGCGGGTGCCGAACCAGAGAGCCTGGTGACCGACGTACAAATATGTGCGTTTTGGTCCTGAAATCCGGGCATAGACCTTGAGGGAGGAAGCGTCGAGTGAGTATTCGTACTGAACACCGGGTAACACCGAGTATTCAAGAACGACTCGTAGGTGTACACTCAACTCGGCATCATACGCTTTCGAGCGCAGAAGGTTCTGAGATGAATTCCGGGCTTGGATTCTTCCGGTGAACGAGGAGGAAGTGTGAAGTCACGCGGCTTATCTATGTTGTTCCTGGTCTTGATTCTCACCTCGCTGTCGGTCAGTGCCCGTGCCGGCACCATTAGCGTTGGAGCTGCGGGTCCTTTTGCAGTCCTGGGTGAGGCGGGGGTGACCAATACCGGCC
>JADGNS010000842.1 GCA_017883355.1 Candidatus Solibacter sp. | reverse complement strand
CCCTTGATGTGCTTTTCCAACCAGTCCTTGAGGAATTGCAGCACTTGAACCGCCAGGGTGGAGCGCCCGGCATTGAACTCGGTTTGAAATGCCAGTACTTGCTTGACCAGCGCATCGTGCTCGGCTTTGTGTTTGGCGAAATCCGCGTACTTGTGCAACTGCATGAGGCGTTCTTCGTGCGCGAAGTGCATTGCGGTGTATTGCACGAGGCGGTCCAGGATCCGCGCCAGAACGGTCTTTCCCTGGCCGGCGCTCATGGCGGCGTACAACTCCCGGCCGATGGCGAACAGGTTCTGGTGTTGGGCGTCGATGCTGGCGATATTCACGGCGTATTCGTTTTTCCACTCAAACATACAGAACCTATCGGCAATTGCGGCACGGGACTTTAGAATCGGTGCGTCCCCATTGCGCCATCTCTCCTCCATGGATACAATCTCTAGTGAGATGCACGTGATTACGCCCTCCAACCCCGATGCACAATTCCGTCAAAGGTGAATACGCGCTGCAGGCCATCCTGGACCTGGCCTCCCGGCGCGCCGGTGAACCGATTCGCATCGCCGAGATCGCCCAGCGCCAGAAGATTCCGCAGAAGTTTCTAGAGTTGATTCTGGCTAGCCTCAAGCAGGGTGGATTCGTGGAATCGCGTCGTGGAGCCGAAGGCGGCTACCTGCTGGCCCGGGCCGCCGATTCGCTGACCATTGGTGAGGTGCTGCGCTACGTGGAGGGACCGCAACAGGGGAAGAGCCGGGACCGCCGCCAAGGCGCCGCCACCCCATTCACCGACATGTGGGAGCAGGTGGACCAGGCGATCAGCGGCGTGATCGACAAAACAACCTTCGCCGATCTGCTCCGCGACTGGCAGGAGAAACAGAACAAGTACGTCCTCAACTGGGAGATCTAAACTTGCGAGTCTACGACGATAATTCGCTCAGCATCGGCCGCACTCCGCTGGTGCGCCTGAACCGGGTCACCGATGGCGGCAAGGCCACGATTCTGGCCAAAATCGAAGGGCGCAATCCGGCCTACAGTGTGAAGTGCCGCATCGGCGCGGCCATGGTGTGGGACGCGGAAAAGCGCGGCGTGCTCGGCCCCGGCAGGGAACTGGTGGAGCCGACCAGCGGCAATACGGGGATCGCGCTGGCTTTTGTGGCGGCGGCGCGCGGGTATCCGATCCACCTCACCATGCCCGAAACCATGTCGATGGAGCGCCGCAAGGTGCTGAAGGCGCTGGGCGCCAACCTGGTGCTCACTCCGGGTTCCGAAGGCATGTCGGGCGCCATCGCCAGAGCCGAACAGATGGTGGCCGGCGACCCGGAGCGCTTCCTTCTGCTGCAGCAGTTCAAGAACCCGGCCAACCCCGAGATCCATTTCCGTACCACCGGCCCCGAAATCTGGGAGGATACCGATGGCACGATCGACGTGCTGGTCTCTGGCATCGGCACCGGCGGCACTATCACTGGTGTATCGCGGTACCTCAAGAAGGATCGCGGCAGGAAGATTCTGTCGGTGGGCATCGAGCCGGCCAACAGTCCGGTAATCAGCCAGCACCTGGCGGGCAAACCGATGGCACCGGGGCCGCACAAAATCCAGGGCATCGGCGCCGGATTCATTCCCCTCACGTTGGACCTGGGAATGGTCGACCAGGTGGAACTGGTTACCAATGAGGAATCCATCGAGATGGCGCGCCGGTTGGCCAAAGAGGAGGGCATTCTTTGCGGCATCTCGTGCGGCGCGGCGGCGGCTGTCGCCATCCGGTTGGGGAAACTACCGGAATTCGCCGGCAAGACGATTGTGACCGTGCTGCCCGATGCCGCCGAGCGGTATCTCAGCACGACGCTGTTTGAAGGTATGTTCGACGAATGACCACCCAAGGTTTGGTGTAGCGGGCGCGTTTGGGTGATAGGGGTGAGTGCGCCCGCTGTCGTAACGGGGATTTAATAGGAAGACGACGCCTGTAACGGGCGATGTTACAGATTATTTCAGAACAAGAGAGTCATCGCTAGATAGCCCTTTTGAGCCATGCGGAAACTTGCATCACTGCTGTTGGCGTGCGGCGCGGTCTGGGCGCAGGATCTGCCCCCGGCAGCGAGCGCTCCGGTGGTTCCGCCCGCGTCCGCGCCAGTGGTGCTGACGAATACCGGCAAGCCCATGGTGGCGCCGTTCCATTGCACCGAGGAAGACATCCGGTCGGCCGGACTGACCTGTTCCGAAGAAGACCCCTGCCCGGTCTACCTGGAACTGGCCGCGGTGGAATCCACCGGCATTCGAATCTTCGCCGCGGGCAACATTCACACCGCGTCGGCGACCCTCTATACGATCCTGCTGGGCACCGAGGATAACGGCCAGACGTGGCGCGAGGTCTACGAGCGGGTGCGCGGGGCCGGCCTGGACCACATCCAGTTCGCCGATGTCGCGACCGGCTGGAGCAGCGGCCTGTCCTTCGCCCCTCTCCCGCAGGACCCGTTCCTGCTGATGACCGCCGACGGCGGTAAGACCTGGCGTCAGCGCGCGATTTTCAACGAGCCACGTTTCGGTTCCATCCAGCAGTTCTTCTTCGAGGATAAGAAAAGCGGCTCCCTGGTGATCGATCACGGTCCGGGCAGCGCAAGCGACCGATACGAGCTCTTCGAGACCAACGACGGAGGGGAAACGTGGAGCATTCGCGAAACCAACGTCAAGGCAATCCGCATCAAGCGCGCCCCGGTGACGCCGAACGCCGACTGGCGGGTGCGCGCCGACGGCCCCACCAAGAGCTTCCACCTGGAGCATCGCCAAGGACAGAAATGGACTTCGCTGGCGGCCTTCAGCGTGAATCTGGGGGCGTGTAAGCCGGAGTAGGCGTCGGCGCGCGCTGCCGCCAGGCTCATTTACCCGGCGAACAGGCAGGCGGAGGCTGTAAAGAAAGTTGGTGTACAATCCGCGCCGGACGCGGAACTTCTAACACACCTGTGAGGCAATTCCGACGTGCTGGCTCACGACCCGCAACCGGAATCCCCATGAAAATCGAAGAAACTCTAACGGCCCCACAATTGCTGGCCGATGAGTAGGAATGGGGTATCGCTTATGATCGTCGCAGCGGGTCTCGCAATCTTCGTGGTGGTTTGTCTGCTGCTTTCCATGGTGCAGACCCCGCCCGCCATCGGCCGCTAGTCAGAACTGGAAGTAGATGAAGGGAATGTCGGCGTCCAGCACGCCGAAGATTTCCAGGCAGAACAGCATCACGGCCAACGCCGAAGCGTAGACCGGCAGGGGCGCCCGGATGGCCCGCTCGAACCACTCCCACCTTTCCTCTCCAATCGCTAAAATCAACGCCAGTGCCGCCAGGCCAAAATGCCAGGGCTCGAGCAGAACGTGCCCGCCACCGGCGGTGAACATCTGGCCGAGGACCTGAACGCTTTGGCGCAGGTCGGCGGCGCGGAAGAATACCCACCCGACAAGTGCCAGG
>JADGNS010000841.1 GCA_017883355.1 Candidatus Solibacter sp. | reverse complement strand
GCGCCAGCGCGGAGCCGGGGGCTCCCTTGACCGCGGGCGTGCCGGCGTCGTCCGCGCGGGGCAGGTAGATCGCAAACGTGCTGCCCTTGTCCGGTTCGCTGAATACCCGGATGTGTCCTCCGCTCTGCTTGACGATGCCGTAAACCGTGGAGAGTCCCAGACCGGTGCCGCGGCCGACTTCTTTGGTGGTGAAGAAGGGCTCGAAGATATGACGCTTGGTCTCCTCGTCCATGCCTTGGCCGGTGTCGCTGACGGAGAGGCGGACATACTCTCCCTCAGCCATGTCCAGGGTGAGCGACGCGGCCCGTTCCAGGTTGGCGGTCTCGATGGTCAAGGTGCCGCCGCGCCCCATGGCGTCGCGGGCATTGACGGCGAGATTCAATACGATCTGGTCCACCTGTCCGGGATCGGCGAAAACGTCCCACAAGGCAGGGGCAAGCGCCGTGTGAATCTGGATATTCTCTCCCAACAGCCGGGAAAGCATGCGGTGGGTACTGTTGACATTGGCGTTCAGGTTGAGCCGCATGGGCTGCAAGATCTGGCGCCGGCTGAAGGCCAGCAACTGGCGGGTGAGCGAAGCGGCGCGGTGCGCGGCCACCAGAATCTCCTCCACCGAATCGCGGTTCGCGTCATGGGGCGCCTGGTCGGCGCGAATCATTTCGGCGTAGCCCTCGATCACGGTCAGCAGGTTGTTGAAGTCGTGCGCAATACCGCCGGCCAGTTGTCCCACCGCCTCCAGCTTTTGCGCCTGCCGGAGTTCCTCCTCGAGGCGTTTGCGTTCGGTGATGTCGCTGGCCATCACCAGGACGGCGGTGGCATCGCCGAACTGGATGGGGTGGGCGGCAATTTCGACGAAGAGGATCGTGCCATCTTTCGTGCGGTGCCGCCAGGGGCCATCGGTGTGGGGTGTGCGTGTCGAAGCCCGGGTGTGTTCCAGGAGTTCGGGCACATCCTCCGGAGGCCGAATGTCGCGCAAAGTCATGCTCAGGAATTCCTCGCGCGTGTAGCCGTAGCGCGCTATGGCCGCCTGGTTCACGGCCAGGAAAGCGAGCGTGCCGCTGTCGAACACCCACATCGGCTGAGGGTTGGCCTCGAACAGAAGGCGGTAGCGGCTTTCCGATTCTTCCAACTTTCGTTGCGCGTGCCGCCGCAGCGTCACGTCGCGGAACACCAGGACCACGCCGGTGGTGTTCCCCTGCTCGTCGTGGATGGGCGCGGCGCTATCGTCGATCGGAATCCGGCTGCCGTCTTTGGCGGCCAGGATGGTGTGATTGGCCAGTCCCACCACCACGCCAGAGCTCAGCACCTTGAGCGTGAGGTCCGGCGCGGGCTGGCGGGTCAGCTCATCTTCGATGCGGAACACTTCCTGCAGCGGGCGGCCTTCGGCGTCAGCGTTGGTCCAGCCGGTGAGCGCTTCCGCGATGGGGTTCATGAAGTGGATGCGGCCCTGAGAGTCGGTAGCGATCACGGCGTCGCCGATGCTGCGCAGCGTGGTGGCCAGGGCGGCGCTTCCGCGAGCCTCACGCTCGCGCGTCAGTTCGAGATCGGAGATCAGTTGGTTCTGGGAACCCACCAGGCGATTGATGCGCCGGGTGGAGAACCAGAGCAAGCCGAAAAGGAACAGGGAGCCGAGTTGGATCAGCAGGCGCGTCTGGTAACCGTGACGCTGGGCAACTGCGTTGTGTTCGTGAAATCGATCGTCCTCGTGAGCGATGACGTGCGCCGTTAGCTGACGGATCTGGTCCGTGGCCTGCTTGCCGCGATCCATGCGCGCGAGGGCGGAGGCGGCGTCCCCCTGCTGCCGTATGCGGATCGTTTGCGCCAAATCGTCAAGTCTGGCGGTGATTAGCGAGGAAAGGCGCACGCAATCCTCGGGGCTGGCGACCTCCGGCCGGCTGAGTACCTGCTGAGCGGGCCCGATCTTCGACAGGGACTGCTGGTACGCAGCCAGATAGCGCCCGTCGCCGGTCAGCAGGTATTCTGTCTGGTTGGCTTCCAAATCCTTGAGGAGGGACAGCAATTCCTGGGTGTCCCCGACAAGCACCCGCGAGCGCTCGGCGGAGGTGGCTGCGTTTCGAAAGGCCTGGCCGTCCAGATAGGAGTAAACCGCGATCCCGATCACGATTATCATGGCGACTGTCAGCCACGGATTGTGCGATGTTCGGAGCACCGGGGACCGGGGGCGTTCCATGCCCTGACAATAGAGTACCAGCCGGGCATGGTGTGCTCAAGGGTTTGATACCCTGGGGTTTCCGGATGCAGGTGGCCTGCGATGATCCTGGCGATCGACATTGGCGGTAGCAAATTCAGCATGGCGGTCTTCGAAGGCGGCGCCATGGTGCGCCGCGAATCGCGCGCCACCGAGGCGAGCGGCGGCCGCCAGTGGATGGTGGCGCAGATCGCCGAAATCGCCGGCGAGTGGCGGCGGGAGTTCCCGCTGGAGCGGTGCGGCATCGGCTTCGGCGGACCGGTTCACTTCGCCGGACAACGGGTGGTGCTTTCTACTCACGTGGGCGGCTGGCGCGACTTCGATTTGTGCGGCTTCGTACGGGAAGCCGCCGGTGTCCCCGCCATCATGGATAACGACGCCAACGTGGGCGCCATGGGAGAGGCTGAATTCGGCGCCGGACAGGGCTGCTCTCCGCTCTTCTACATGACCCTCTCGACCGGAATCGGCGGCGGCATTTGGGAGGACGGCCGCATCTGGCGCGGCGCCGATTCCTACGGCGGCGAGATCGGGCACCTCACCATCCGCCCCGATGGTCCGGAGTGTCTTTGCGGCGCCCGCGGATGTCTGGAGCGGATGTGTTGCGGCCTCTGGTTGGAACGCGATTACGGGAAAAGTGCGCGGGAATTGATGCTCGATACGGAGTTTGTGAAGCGCTACGTGGTGGACCTGGCGCTGGGACTGAAGTCGGCCATTATGCTACTCAACCCGCAGCGCATTGTGATTGGCGGCGGCATTTCGAAGGCGGGCGACCGGCTGTTCGCGCCGCTCCGGCAGGAACTGCGGCGCCAGATTACCAGTTGGTCCGCGGCGCGGATCGATGTAGTGCCGGCAGCGCTGGGCGACGATAGCGTGCTGTACGGTGCGCTCGCGCTGGCACGGCAGGGCGGCGCCCAATGACCCGATCTCTCCCCACGCGCGTGGCGCTTTCCTCTCTCGCCTTCGGCCTGCTGGTGGGTGGATTCGCGGCCTGGAGATTCTTCACGCCGGCGCCGCCGCGCGACGTCCGGTATACGCCGATTACGTTCGACCCCGGAGTGGCTACGACACCCGCCATTTCCCCCGATGGGAGGCTGGTGGCCTACGCTTCCGATCGCGACGGGGGCCACAACCTGGACCTGTATGTGCAGCAACTTCGTGGCGGAGCCCCCGCGCGGCTGACCTGGAGCAAGGACAACGAATCGGATCCCTCCTTTTCGGGCGACGGCACCGCCATTG
>JADGNS010000840.1 GCA_017883355.1 Candidatus Solibacter sp. | reverse complement strand
ACTTTGTGGTGCAGTCTGCTGTATCGCCGATAAAGATAAGTTGGATTCGCTGACCGAGCGCGTGCTGGGTGCCGTCTTTGAGGTCACCAACACCCTGGGCGCCGGATTTCTCGAGGTCTTGCCTTCTTGCGCCCCGTTCCGGGGCTATGCCGGATGGTGTGACCGGCGTCACTGCCACCGGGTTCAGGACTGCTGACTTTTCCAACGGATATGCGGATTCCATTAGTTGATTTTTGCCTCAGTTACGTTATACTACCTCTGAAAGTTCAAAAATGGGGGCCCCTATGGGTGCCAATGGCCACCCTGGGTCTTGTTTCGGGAGGTTAAGGCATGAAAGTATCTTTGCGGGCGCTAATGCTTGTTTGCCTGGGCGTCTTTCTCGCGGCCTTGGCTTGGTCGCAATCGTCGTTTACCGCCGCCGTCCGCGGCACCGTCACCGATTCCAGCGGCGCCGCTTTGGTGGCGGCCAAGGTGACCATCATCGAGACCGAACGCAACGTGGCGCACACCGCCACGACCGATGAAGCGGGCCGCTACGTGATGACGGCTCTTCCCCCCGGGCGCTACACGCTCATTGTAGAGGCCAGGGGTTTCAAAAAGTCCAACTTGACGAATATCCCGCTGGCGGTCCAGCAGCAGGCCACCCTCGACGTATCGCTTGAGGTCGGCGATATGGCGACCTCGGTCGAAGTGGCGTCCACCGCTCCGTTGCTCAACACCACCATGTCTACCCTGGGCCAGGTGATCGACAGCCATTACATGAGCACGCTGCCCAACATCGGCCGCAATCCGCTGGCCATGCTCAACCTCTCCGCCGGAGTGGTGGGGGTGGCGGGAGCCACATCGGTTGGCACCAGCACCAACTTCGTCGCCAACGGCAGCCGAAACTCCACATCCGACATCCTGGTGGATGGCGCCATCGTCAACACCACCGAGCAGAACACCGGCGCCACGGACCTGAAGTACACGCCGTCGGTGGACGCGGTCCAGGAAGTTAAGATGCAGACGAACTTCTTCAGCGCGGAATATGCGCAATCGGGCGGCGCGGTGGTCAACATGGTCACCAAGTCCGGAACCAACCAGTTCCACGGCACAGCCTACGAGTTCTACCGCGATTCCAACCTGAACGCCAATAGCTGGGGCAATAACCGCGTCGGCGCAGTGAAGAGCTATTACCAGCGGCACCAGTTGGGCGGCGTAATCGGCGGGCCGATCCGCAAGAACAAGACGTTCTTCTTCGCCACCGTCGAGTACACGCACTCCAAGAGCCCACAATCCCAGAACTTCAGCGTTCCGACGGAGCAGCAGCGCAACGGCGATTTTTCCGGCACCTACATCACGGCCACCCAGCCCATCACTCTCTACAATCCGTTCAATACCTATACCGATGCGAGCGGCGCCACCAAGCGCAACCCGTTCCCGGGAAACGCTGTCCCCAAATCGATGATGGACCCGGTGGCGCTGAAGGCACTGGCCTTTGTCCCCAAGGGCAACTCACTTCCCACCAATGCCGTCACCAATGCCAATAACTGGTTTGAGCAGGGCATGGACATCAACAAGACCGTGCAGACGGATTTCAAAGTGGACCACAGTTTCCGCGATAACCTCCGCGCCACGGCCCGGTGGAGTTACAGCAACAATAGCGATGCTCCGCCCAACACGTTCGCCGTCGCCGACCCCGCCATTGCGGCGGCTTATCAGCCCAACAACGGGCCCGCCAGCACCAAGACCCAATCGGCCGCCGGCAACTTGACCTGGACGCAGAACGCTACTACGGTGTGGGTGGCGAACTACGGGTTCGTCTACGCCAACTACGTGCGCAATCCCTTCGTGAGCTTCGACCAGACCACGCTCGGCCTGCCCTCGTCGCTGCAGACCACCGCCGCTTATAAGGTGTTCCCGACGTTCAGCTTCGGCTCCGGCTTCAATGACATCGGCACCCAGGGTTGGCTCATCATGGACCGGCAGGAGGGCGTACACCAACCATCCCTGTCTATGACCAAAATCAAGGGAGCCCATACCATCAAAGCGGGCGGCGAGTATCGCCATAACTTCCTGGACTACGCGCAGCCGGGCTATCCCTCCGGGCAGTACACCTTCTCCGCGCAGGTCACCAGCGCCGACCTGAGCGTGGGCAACAGCCTGCAGGGCAACGGTTTCGCGTCCTTCCTGCTGGGCTGGGGGAACGGCGGCCAGTTCGCCGAAGACCCCAAGGCTTTCTCCCGCGCGGGCTACTGGGGCTTTTTCGCGCAGGACGATTGGAAAATCTCCCGCAACCTGACCCTGAACCTCGGTCTTCGTTATGAACTCGAAATTCCGCGTACCGAAGTCCAGAACCGGTACAGCTACTGGGACATGAACGCCCCCTCGCCGATTTCGGTGCCGGGATACACCCTGAAAGGCGTGTACAAATTCGTCGACAACAGCAATCCCTCGCCGTTCGATAAGGATAAGAACAATTTTGGCCCGCGTGTTGGATTCGCTTATGCGCTGAACTCCAAGACCTCCCTCCGGGCCGGCGCCGGCGTCTTCTATACTCTGTCGCGCGCCACGGTGGCCGGCCACACAGGCTCGCCGTTCAGCCTCAATCCAGGCGTCACCTGGTCGCTCGATAGCAATGCCACCCGCTACGCCAGCCTGGCGAATCCCTACCCCGCCGGTTTGCAGGCGCCGCTGGGGACCTCGATGGGCGCTTCGACCCTCATCGGCCAGGGAGGCAACACCATCCTCCGGCAAAACATGAACCCGGAAATGTACTCGTGGAACGTCTCCTTTCAGCGCGACATCGGGTTCCAATCCATCGTCGAAATCAACTATACGGGCAGCCGGGGTCTCCGCCTGTACTTGCCCTTTACCAGCGGCGCCCCGCTCATGCCGGCGTACTGGGGACTGGGCCGCACAGCGCTTAACGCTCAGGTTGCCAACCCGTTCTACGGCATCATCACAGACCCGAAGGCGGTCAACCTGAACGGCAAGACGGTTCAAAATTACCGCCTGCTGCGGAACATGCCGCAATACGATGGCGTCACCGTCAGCGAACCCAATGCCGCCGACTCCAACTACCACGCCCTGCAGCTCAAATACGAGAAGCGCTTCTCCAAGGGCCTGACCATGCTGATGCACTACACGTTCTCGAAGATGATCGACAACGATTCCACCAGTTCGAGCAACCTGACCTGGCTGGGCGGCAACAGCAACCTCCAGGACCCGTTCAACCTGCACCTGGAGCGGTCCGTTTCGTCAAACAACATACCGCATCGCTTCATCGCCACCGGCGCGTATGAGCTCCCGTTCGGACGCGGCAAACAGTTCGGCAACACCATGAGCCGCCCGCTGGACGGAGTCTTCGGCGGCTGGCAGCTCAGCGCCATGTTTACCCTGCAATCCGGCCCGCCGCTCCAGATCGGCCAGAACGCCGGCACGATCTGGGTTGGCAATCAGCGGCCTAA
>JADGNS010000839.1 GCA_017883355.1 Candidatus Solibacter sp. | reverse complement strand
GCTCCCCTCAATGCCGGCGGTAAGCATACCTACCTTGGGGACGGGCAAACTGGCGGTCAGTTGCGAACTCACCCAATCGGCCCAGTTTCCGGTCCGGCTGTCCTTCACCGGCACGCCTTCCAGCGCATAATCAAAGCGATCGTTGTATCGATACTGGTCGTAACTCGTCTGCCAGCGCAGTTTCACGTCTTGCGCCAGGTCCCTGGTGTACGTTGAGGCGGCGAAGCTCCGGCTATCCCGCACCCAGTTTCCCCGGTCGTCGAAAGTCGTGTCGCCCCAGCCAACCGCCGGGGAAATCACGCGGCTGTTGAAGTACCCCGTAAAGCTCCACCGGCCCCACACCAGGTTGGCAAATGTGTGGTAACCCTTCTGCGCGTCCGCATGGCGCGCCATTCCGCCGTTCGTCTGGGGGCTATCGTAATCGGGAAAGTACAGGCTTCCCCCGCTGTTGTTGAATACGGAAGCGGAGACCAGCAGATTGGCGCCTCTCCCCAGATCCAGCGACGAGGAAACCACGAGCTTCTTTTCGCCCAAACTGCCGGTTTCGGCGCTCACGCGGTACCTGGCGAATTCGACGGGCGATTTGGTCACCAGGTTGATGTTGGCCAGCATCCCGTTGCTGCCGTAAAGCGCCGCGTTCGGGCCGCGAATGATTTCGATTCGCTCCACGAGGTCCAGATCGAGGCCGAAATCCTGTCCGAAGAAGCCGTTGGAGTTGTAGATGTTGTCCGTCAGCGGGTGGCCGTTCAGCGTGACCAGAAAACGAGTGTTCCAGTCGCCAGGCACGGCTAGTCCACGGACGCCGGAGTAGTCGTAAATACCGTCGTTGGTGAAATAGAAGCCGCGTACCGAGATCAGTGCCTCCTTCAGCGTGCGGTAACCATATTTGCGGATTTCGGCTGCCGTGATTACGGTGACGCTGGCAGGGGCTTCCTCGAGCGTTTGGGCATGAAGCGTGGCGGCCTCCACGAGGGGTATCTTGCCGAACAGTTCTTCTTCGGCGGGAGCGGCAGTTGCCGACGCGGATTTGGCCCCGCCGGACGATTTGCCGTCCTCCGAGGCAAATCCCACCGCCCCCAATTGCAGGATGGCAGCGAGAATGATCAGGGGTCGGTGCATCGCATTGCTTTCCAATTGAGTTATCGGCCAGGGCCGCTATTTTCTTTAGAGCGAGGGAAATAGCGGGCAGACCTCGGGACCGCGGCGCGGCGAACCGGAACCCGTGCCCCCTACTTGCCGATGCAGAAAGTGCTGAAAATGCGATTCAAAATGTCGTCGGCCGTGGTGGCGCCGGTGATGGCGTCAATCGGCCGGAGCGCTCCGTAGAGATCCAGCAGCAGCATTTCGTGAGGCGTCGAGGACCGCACCGCGTCGCTCGCCTTCTCCAGATACGCGGTGGCTTCGCGCAGCAACTGCTCGTGGCGCAGGCTGGTGATGAAGCCCGTTTCCCGCTCGAACGCTCCCTTTGGCGCCACGGCTTCCAGAATGGCCTCGCGCAGTGCGCCAATGCCTTCACCCGTAAGTGCCGAGACGCCCAGCAGCCCTGGCAGCCCCCCCGCCGCGCGCGGCAGATCGCTCTTGTTGCCCACTACCAGCGCCCGCCCGCCGGCGCGCGCCATCAAACGCTCGTCTTCCGCCGTGAACGGCTGCGCCAGATCCACCACTACCAGCGTCAGATCGGCATCGGCTATCGCCTGGTAGCTGCGCTCGATGCCCAACCGTTCCACGCGCTCCGGGTTTTCGCGAATCCCCGCGGTATCGCACAGCTTCACCGGGATGCCGCCGATCGATGCCGTCTCGCTCACCAGATCGCGCGTGGTGCCGGGAATTTCCGTCACGATGGCGCGGTCCTGTTCCAGCAATCGGTTGAACAGGCTGCTCTTGCCGACATTGGGGCGGCCCACAATCGCCAGCGTCAGCCCCTGACGCACCAGGCCGCCATACTGGAAGCTATCGGCCAGTTGGCGCGTTCCCTGTAGGATGGGCCCCAGGCGGCGCAGAATCTCTTCCGCCGGGGCCACGCTCACATCGTCCTCGGCGAAATCGATCCCCGCCTCCAACAGGGCGATCAGTTCCACCAGCGGCTCCTTTAGCGGAGCCAGGCGGCGCGACACCGAACCTTCCACCTGTTGCGCCGCGATGCGCGCCTGGTAGAGCGTGGTGGCGTCGATCAGGTCGCGCACGGCCTCGGCTTGCGGCAGGTCGAGGCGGCCGTTCAGAAAGGCGCGCAGCGTGAACTCGCCGGGTTCGGCCAACCGCGCACCGGCCCCCAGCGCGCGCTCCACGGCGTGGCGCAGCACGATGGGCGAACCGTGGCAGGCGATCTCCACCAGGTCTTCCGCCGTATAGGAGCGGGGCGCGGCGAAAAAGGTGACCACTACCTGGTCGATTGTCTGGCCTTGCGCGTCCAGAAGGTGCGCCAGGTGCGCCTGCCAGGGACGCCATTCGGCGGGAGTGAGGAACTGCGCGGCGATGGCGCGCGCCTGCGCCCCGGAGAGGCGCACGATGCCTAACCCTGCGCGCCCCGGCGGAGTCGAAATGGCGACGATGGTATCGGCGAGTTGCAACGGCTCCCCCAAGAGCTAAGAAAAAATCGGATTGGTTGGCAAGCTAAAGCATGCCCCACCAATGCAACTCTGCCTGCAATGGTGGGGCATGCTTTAGCTTGCCACGCCCGCTTGCGGACGCGTTCTTCCTACCGGCGCGGTCCGCGCGGCCCGCCCCGGTCGCCGCGTCCGCCGCGGTCTCCCCCACGTCCGCCGCGGTCGCGGCGGTCGCCACGCGGTCCGCCGGGTCCATGCTCGGCGGGCGGGCGCGGACCGTCGTACATGGAGCGGCGCGGGGGTTCGGGGACGTGCGGGGGCTCGGGAAGGCTGGGCATGCCGGCGGGGTAGACCACCACGTGGCGGCCCGGACCGGCGCCGCAGCTTTCGCTGCGCACCGCGGGTTCATTGCGCAACGAAAGGTGGATCACCCGGCGCTCGCGGCTGTTCATCGAGTTGAAGCGGAAATGCTCGCCCGTGCGCTTCACCCGGTCGGCGGCGGCCACCGCGCTGAGCCGCAACTCTTCGATGCGCAGCAGGCGGTAATCGTTGGCGTCGAAGGAAATGCGCGAATGGTCTTCGCTCGGCATGCGCAGCATTTCCATGGTCACGTGCTCCAGCGCCAGCAACAATTCGGCGCGATTGGAGAGCAGCAGGTCCACGTCGGGGCCGCTGAACTTCACCATGACGTCCGGCGTCTCGAAATCCTCGTTCGCGGGCGCCGCATCCTGAATCTCGTAGGTCAGCTTGATGCCGCCGTTTTGCAGGGTGGCGTCCAGAAACCCGTCGATGCGCAGGCCGATGGCGGCCACGGAGTACTTTCGCTCAGTCAAAGGTTTATTTCCTGCCGTTCTTTTTTGGGGGTGGTCCAACAGCCCCGTCAGCGGCCGCCGCCATCGCGGTCTTAT
>JADGNS010000838.1 GCA_017883355.1 Candidatus Solibacter sp. | reverse complement strand
GCCACGACTGGACCCCTTGTCTCGCTGGTGGCCAATGCGGAAGGCGAGGAGACCACCATCGCGCCCAACACCTGGGTCGAGATCAAAGGCTCCAGGCTCGCGCCGCCTGGCGATTCCCGTATCTGGCGGACTTCCGATTTCGTCGGCAACAAAATGCCCACGCAACTCGACGGCGTCAGCGTGACGGTGAACGGTCACAACGGCTATGTCTACTACATCAGTCCGACGCAAATCAACATTCTAACGCCGGCTGACGGGTTACCCGCCGACGTGCAAATCGTGGTGTCGAACAACGGCACCGCGAGCGCGCAATTCACCGCGCTCGCTCAACCACTGTCGCCATCTTTCTTTGTCTTCAGCGATGGCCTGCACGTCGCGGCCATCCACCTCGATGGAACTCTCGTAGGCCCGACCAGCTTCTCGGTGCCGGGCTATACCTTCTCCCCGGCCAAGCCGGGTGAAACGATCTCCGTCTACGCAAACGGCTTGGGCCCCACCTCGATTCCCGTGGCCGCCGGATCAATCACGCAAGGCGGAACGTTGTCTCCACTGCCGGCGATCGCGGTCGCAGGCCGGAACGCCACGGTTCAGTTCGCCGGACTGGTCTCGCCGGGCCTGTTCCAGTTCAATGTGATTATTCCCGACTCGGTCCCGCAAGGCGATCAGGCAATCAAAGCGACCTACGGTGGCACTAGCACGCAGCCCGGCACCCTCCTGACGATACATCCGTGAGATCGAACCCACCGCTGCTTCGCTCTGGAGATTAAGGCGAAAGTGCGTGGCGAGGCTGGCGAAGGCCTCGCGGTTGGCGCGCGGTGCCCACCTTCCAATCAGATCAGATCACTCAGTACTGGGCTCAAGAATCGAACGGCGAGCGATTGGGCCACCTCTCAGGCATCAACGACACCATAACTACCTGCCTACACCCGCAGCCGATTCTGTACCTTGACATCAGCAGAGGCAGAGCCGCTCACCTGGATTGCTCGCGCAAAATCCGGCATTGTAGAGCGATCCACGGGGCCAGGTCCTGAATCGCGGGGCATCCGGAAACAACCCACGAGGGCGTGTGCGCGCCCCGACCTTAGATGCGGCTCCGGCTCCGCTTCCGGGCGATTGCTCCCGATATGTGGGCTTCTCTTCCCTGGGCCGGCCTGCAGTCGGCGGCCCAAGGGAAGGAAAGGCGGTTTCACGGCATTTGCCATCGCCTTCGCGTGGTCAGCCGTTCGTCCCAAGCTCCCTCGTCCCCAGTTCCTCGGGGTTTCTGTGGGTTCCGAAGTGATACTATTCCTTGAAGCCTGAGCCCATGACCCCACCGTCCACCATCGCCCACTACAAAATAACCGCCAAACTCGGCGAAGGCGGCATGGGCGCGGTGTATCGCGCCACGGATACCAAGCTCAACCGCGACGTCGCCATCAAAGTGCTGCCACCCGCTTTTGTCGAAGATGCAGGGCGCATGGCCCGCTTCGAGCGCGAGGCGCAGGTCCTGGCTTCGCTGAATCACCCCAACATCGCGGCCATCTACGGCATCGAACAGAACGCGATAGTGATGGAACTCGTCGAAGGCGACGACCTCAAGGGACCCGTCCCCATCGAAACCGCCATCGCCTACGCCCGTCAGATCGCGACCGGCCTCGAAGGCGCCCACGAGAAGGGCATCATCCACCGCGACCTCAAGCCCGCCAACATCAAAGTCACGCCCGATGGCACGGTGAAGCTCCTCGACTTCGGCCTTGCCAAAGCTTCCGAGCAAAGCGCTGCCTCCTCCACCGCGGCCAGCCCCACCCTATCGCCCACCCTATCGCTCGCCATGACGCAGGCGGGGATGATCATGGGAACCGCGGCCTACATGGCGCCCGAGCAGGCTGCCGGCAAGATCGTGGACAAGCGCGCCGATATCTGGAGCTTCGGCGTGGTGCTGTTTGAGATGCTGGCGGGCGGACAACTGTTCGGGGCCGAGACCGTGGCCCATACGCTGGCGGACGTACTCCGCGCGCCCATCGATTTCGGCAAGCTGCCGCCGGAGACGCCGCGCCCTGTGCGGGATTTGCTGACGCGCTGTCTGGACCGGGATCCGAAGTCGCGGCTGCGGGATATCGGAGAGGCACGGGTCATTCTCGCGCGTCCCATGACGGTGGAGCCGGAGCGCGCCTCCGCGGCGCCGGCAAGTGCGTCGCGTTTGCCATGGTTGATGGCGGGGGTGGGCATCGTGGGGACGCTGGCGGTGGGCGCTATGTGGTGGCGCGCGACCCGGCCCATCGAACGGCCCTTGATGCGGTTCAACGTGGACCTGGGACCGGATGCCGTGCCTGGCCCCCACGTCACGGTGGCCATCTCGCCCGATGGGACGCGCATCGTGTACCCGGTTCGCAGCGGCAGCACGACCTCACTCGCCACGCGATTGCTGAGTGAATCCAAAGCCACGGTCCTGCCGGCTACGGAGGGGGGCGGCGACCCCTTCTTTTCGCCGGACGGGCAGTGGATCGGTTTCTTCAACCGCGACTCCTTACGGAAAATTTCGGTCTTGGGCGGCGCGGCGGTGAACCTGGTTCGTTTGCAGTCCCTGCCGCGCGGCGGCGCGTGGAGCGAAGACGGTTTCATCATCGCCAATCTGGACAATAACCGTCTGGAACGTATTCCGGCAGCCGGCGGCAAGTCCGAGCCGCTGGGGGCTACGCCGTCCCAATACAACGAACGCACCTGGCGCTGGCCGCAGATCCTGCCGGGCGGAGATCGGGTCCTGTTCACCGGGAGCCTGGGCGCGGCGGTCGGCGCGGGCTACGACGAGTCCAACGTCACGGTGTTGTCGCTAAAGACCAACCAGCGCACCGTGGTAGCGCCGCAGGCGGGTTACTACGGGCGCTATTTGCCCAGCGGGCACCTGGTGTACATCCACGACGGCGTCCTGTTTGCCGTGCCGATGGACTTGGGGACGCTGAAGCTGCGGGGGACGCCGGTTCCGGTGCTGGAAGACGTGGCCGCATCGGTGGGACAGGGTGCGGGCCAATTCGATTTTTCCCATACAGGCACGTTTGTCTATCTCCCCGGCAAAGTCGAAGGAGGAAAGCAACCAGTCGCCTGGATGGATCGCGAAGGCAAGACGAAGTCGGTCCTGGCGCCCACCACGGCCACCGTCTTTTCGCCCAGTCTTTCCCCGGATGGAAAACGCCTGGCGGTGGCCGTCGGGATAGCGAACATTCTGGTGGCGGACCTGGAGCGCGGCACCCAGCTTCCACTGACCACCGGGTCCTCCGTGCGCCGGGGTACTCCCATCTGGGCGCACGATGGAACGCACCTGGTGTACTCCGAAGGCGCTGGCCAGGTTGGTTCCCTCTGGTGGATTCGCGCCGATGGCTCCCGGCCGGCGCTCAAGCTGTTCGAGGCCAAATCACCGGTGAGCAGCGCGGCCTTCTCACCGGACGGCAGGTTTCTGGTGTTCAGCATGACCGCCTCCAGTACGGAT
>JADGNS010000837.1 GCA_017883355.1 Candidatus Solibacter sp. | reverse complement strand
TGATCCCAGAGGTCGAGGCGATGATGGACACCGGCATGATCGCCACCTCGGACGTGGAATACATGCGCATCGAAAAGCCGCCGGCGCCGGGCGCGTAAAGCGCGCGCTACCGCAGGTCGGGGATTTGGACCCACGCCCTTTTCTGCCAGCTCTCGATGCCTTTTTCGGCGAGTTGCACGCCCTTGGCGCCTTCCAGCAGGCCCCAGCCCCAGGGCTCGTCCTTGACTACGTGGCGGAGGAACAGCTCCCACTGCCGCTTGAAGGCGTTGTCGAAGGTGTCCTGCTCGGGGACCTTCTGCCAGCCTTCGAAATAGTTGAGCGGGCTCTCCACGTCGGGGTTCCAGACGGGGCGCGGGGTATTGCCGTAGTGCTGCGTCCAGCAGTGGCGTAACCCTGCGACGGCGGTGCCCTTGGTGCCGTCCACCTGGATGGTGAGCAGGTCGTCGCGCCGCACGCGGACGGCCCAGGACGAATTGAAGTGGGCCACGATGGGGCCGTCTTTGCCTGCGATGTCGAAGGTGGCGTAGGCCGAATCGTCGGCCGTGCAAGCGTAGGGCTTGCCGGCTTCGTCCCAGCGCGTGGGGATGTGGGTGGCGCCGAGGCAGGAGACGGCCTTCACCGGTCCGAAGAGATTGTCGAGGACGTAGCGCCAGTGGCAGAGCATGTCGATGATGATGCCGCCGCCTTCCTCCTTCCGATAGTTCCAGGAGGGGCGCTGGATGGGGACGGTGTCGCCCTCGAAGACCCAATAGCCGAATTCGCCGCGCACGCTGAAGATGCGGCCGAAGAAGCCGAGGTCCATCAGGGTTTTCAGCTTCAGCATGCCGGGCAGCCAGAGTTTGTCCTGTACCACGCCGTGCTTGACGCCCGCCTTCTCGGCGAGAGCCCGGAGTTCGAGGGCGACCTCCAGGCTGTTGGAGACCGGCTTCTCGCAGTAGATGTGCTTGCCTCTGGCGATGGCCTTCTTGACGTCGGCGGCGCGGCGGTCGGTGGTCTGCGAGTCGAAGTATATCGAATAGTCGGGGCTGTCGAGGACGCGATCGAGATTGGTGGTCCAGGGGATGCCGCCGCAGTCGGCGCTGATGGCCTCCAGTTTGGCGGCGTTGCGGCCCACCAGAATCGGCTGGGGCATGATGGTTTCGCTGGGGCCAAGTCGGACGCCGCCCTGCTGCATGATGGCGTAGATGGAGCGCCGCAGGTGCTGGTTCAGTCCCATGCGCCCGGTGACGCCGTTCATGATGATGCCTACGGAGTGGGTGGTTTTTTCGCTCATGGAAGTTGGGTTACGCTTTCGGCTTCCCGGTGGGCTTTTCAGTGCATTGGGGGCGGGCTCCGGCGGGGAGCGCGGGGACATCGACGCCGGCGCGGGGGAGCGTGCCGTCGAGTTCCTGGCGCCAGTGGGCGACATCGCCGGCCGGTCCGTAGCAGTAGAGCATACGCAGGGGGGTGTCGCCGATGTTAGTCAACTGGTGGAAGACCAGGTGCGGGATGTAGACGGCCTGTCCGGCGTGGAGCGTCATGCGCTCTTCGCCGAGGCACATTTCGCCGGTGCCTTCGATGACGAAGTAGACCTCTTCCTGCTCCTGGTTGTGCCAGGGCACCTGACCGCCGTTGGGCTCCAGGGTAACGTTGCCGATGGAGAAGTTGGTGGCCTGGATGGGGCTCGCGCCCCCTACCACATTCTGCGTGCGGCGGCGCGCGGGATACGTGCGTCCTGCAATCTGGGCAAGATCGGCGATGGTCATGGTGTTGGCTCCGTAAGAGTTTAGGATACTAAACGGCGCGGGGAGGCACGGGCGGCCCGAGTCGGGTATGCTGACTGCTATGGCTGACAAGAAGATTATTGCGGTAGTGGGTGCGACGGGCGCGCAGGGCGGTGGCCTGGTGCGCGCGATTCTGGAGGATGCGGCGGGCGACTTCGCGGCGCGGGCGATCACGCGGGACGTGAATTCGGAGAAGGCGCGGGCGCTGGCGCAGGCGGGTGCGGAGGTTGTGGCGGGCGACGTGGACGATGCGGAAAGCCTCAAGCGGGCGTTCGCCGGGGCCTATGGCGCGTACTGCGTGACCTTCTTCTGGGATCATTTCTCGCCGGAGAAGGAGCTGACGCAAGCCGCGGGGATGGCGCAGGCGGCGAAGCATGCCGGGTTGGAGCACGTCATCTGGTCGACGCTGGAGGACACGCGGCAGTGGGTACCGCTGAGCGACAATCGAATGCCCACCCTGATGGGCAAGTACAAAGTGCCGCACTTCGACTCCAAAGGCGAGGCGAACCACTTCTTCACGGACGCGGGACTGCCGGTGACGCTGCTACTGACCTCGTTCTACTGGGACAACTTTATCTATTTCGGGATGGGCCCCAAAAAGGGGGCGGACGGGAAGTTGGCGATTACGCTGCCGATGGGGGACAAGAAACTGCCGGGGATCGCGGCGGACGACATCGGGCGGTGCGCCTACGGGATCTTTCAAAAACGAAGCCAATTTGTGAGAAAGACGGTGGGGATCGCGGGCGAGCATCTGACGGGTGCGGAGATGGCGGCGGCGTTCGGAAAAGCGCTGGGGACGGAGGTGGGATACAACGCGGTGCCGTTCGATGTGTATCGCGGGTTCGGGTTCCCGGGAGCGGAGGATCTGGGAAATATGTTCCAGTTCAAGCACGATTTCAACGAGATGTTTTGCGCGGCACGAAGCGTCCCAGGGTCGCGGGCTCTGAATCCGCGGCTCCAGACGTTCGAGCAGTGGCTGGGCCGGCAAGCCCCTGCTCGACTTTGTCCGGAAATCACCTAGCCGGCCGGAAACATTTTCCGGTAGATGGCCGTAATCATGGCGTACATGATGGCCTGGGTGTCCACCGTGGGCACCGCGATGGTACCACTGCTGGGCGCGGTCACGTTCAGAGGCGCCAGGTCGGGTAGCGGAGGGTTAAACGGCACGTAAGTGGAAACACCCGCGTCACTGACCAGGTGTTGCAGCGGCTTCGGCGGTGCGTCGGCAGGGCGGCCCGCGTTCACATTGCCCTGCGCGTTCTGCAGGCTGGTCGTGTACAGGTCCACCGCGTGCGCGTTCTCTTTCACCGCTGAAATCTGTGCGTCCATGACGGTCAGCATGTCGCTGTACTTCCTGCCGTCAAACACGCCAGCCGAGAGCCTGTTACCTTGCGCGTCGGTGTAGAACAACGTCGCGCCGTCTTTATCGTACTGAATCATAATTACCCCTTTTTCGTTTGCGTACAGAGACACTTCGGGCTTGCCGGGAAGGTCTTTCTAAAATTCGTTGCGGCGGCCGGGGCTTCGCTGACTTATCGCAGTGCGTTTTCCGGCCGCCAGTGATTTGGCTGGAATCTACGAAGACGTAGGAACAGTGCTTATTGCCTTTGGCACATCGATCGTCCCCTCGTTTCGATTCTCAACCTCTGTATCCAGGGGGTCGGCGATAAGCGCTATCCGAACATCCCCCGGGTATTATCAGT
>JADGNS010000064.1 GCA_017883355.1 Candidatus Solibacter sp. | reverse complement strand
GAGGTCGCAAGGAATAGGCCTTCCGGCAATTCCTCGACTTGAATTCGAATTGCCAGTTCCATATCAACGATCCTACCATCGAAGCTCTGTGACCGGATCCTGGCCGATATACCTTGTCTTCGTCTCCCCTTCTCCCTGTCTCACTCGCACGCCCGCATCGTTGTAACGGGTCTGTAACCCTGTTATATTTTGGTCAGCCGACGGTGCAGCGCACCGCGGGTCAATAGAGGTGGCCGATCGCGGCCTCGCAAATTATGTTCGATAAGGTCGAAGCGTTCTATCGGCCCGCCAATGTCCGCGAAGCACTTCGATTGCTCCAAAGCGGCAAGGGTCAGGCCCGAGTAGTAGCTGGCGGTACGGACGTCGTGGTTGACGGCGATGACTCGGTCAGGTTCCTGATCGATATCACCCACGCCGGCTTGAGTTACATCCGCCGCAGAGGCACGGCATCGGTGATCGGGGCCACCACTACCATGGCCGAGCTCGAAGCCTCTCCCCAGATCCAGTCTCTCGCCGGAGGACTCCTGTGCAAGGCCGCCCACTCCTGCGGGAGCATGCCGATTCGCAATCTGGCGACGCTGGGCGGCAACATGGCGAACGGGTCGCCCGCCGCCGATATGGCCACCCCGCTGCTGGTGCTGGACGCCGCCGTGGTGATGGCCGATGCCAAGGGTCGGCGCAGATTGCCGCTGGCCGAGTACCTGGGGAACGCGCGCTCCAACCGGTACGCCAGGTCGCTCGTGGTGGAGATTGTCATCCCCGATCCGCCGCGCGGCAAAGGCTGCCGCTGGTCTTTCCAGAAGTTGGGCCGCACCGCGGTAGATATCTCGCTGGTCAACGTGTCGGCGGGACTGCACCTGGATTCCAGGGGCCGCGTGAAGTGGGTGCGGATCGCACTTGGGTCGGTTGCGCCCGCTCCCATGCGCGCCCCGGGCGCGGAGCAACGCATGACGGGACGCATTCTGGATCAAGCCCTGCTGGCGGAGATCGGCGCGGAAGTGGCGCGCGAAGTTAGTCCGATTTCGGACGCTCGCGCGTCGGCGGAATATCGCCGCGAGATTTGTTCGGTACTCACCAGACGGGCACTGGAAGAATGTTCGGCTCCCGCGGGGTGTTCGCTATGAAAACCATGGAACTGCATCTTACCGTCAACGGTCAATCGCTGAACTGGAGCATCGCTCCCGGCGAACTGCTGCTCGACGTGCTGCGCCGGCAAGGCTATTTCGGCGTGAAGCGCGGCTGCGAGAAGGGCGAATGCGGCGCGTGCGCGGTCCTCGTGGACGGCAAGCCCATTAATTCCTGCCTCATGTTCGCCGCCCAGGCCGAAGGGCGCCACGTCCTGACCATCGAAGGCGTGGCCATCGACGGCAAACTCGACCCCGTGCAGGAAGCCTTCCTGGACCATGGCGCGGTGCAGTGCGGCTTCTGCACCCCTGGCATGGTGATCAGCGCCAAAGCGTTGCTGGATCGCCGTCCTGACCCGACGGAGGACGAGGTGCGCGAGGCCCTGGCCGGCCACCTCTGCCGCTGTACCGGGTACCTGAAACCGGTGGAAGCGGTGCTGGCCGCCGCATCCAAACGAAAGAATAGAGCGAGACGCGTGAAGCCGCTAACAGAGGTGTCACGATGAGCCGCGACCGCCTCGTAGTGGGCCGCAATGTCCGCAAGGTGGACGGCGTGAAACTGGTCACCGGCGGCGCGGCGTTCACCGACGATGTGCAGATTCCGGGCATGCTCTACGGCAAGATCCTGCCCAGCCCGCACGCCCATGCGCGCATCCGCCGGATCGACACCCGCAAGGCCAAAGCGCTGGCCGGCGTACATGCGGTCCTCACCTACAAGGACGTGCCGCGTGTCCCGCATACCACCGCCGGCCAGGCGTGGCCCGAACCTTCGCCTTACGACACCTACCTGCTGGATTCCAAGGTGCGCTTCGTGGGCGATCGCGTAGCCGCGGTTGCCGCCGAGAGCCGCGCCATCGCCGAACGCGCCCTCGCGCTGATCGAAGTGGACTACGAGATTCTGCCCGCCGTGCTGGATATGGAGCAGGCCATGGCGCCCGGCGCCGCGGTCATCCACGACGAACCGGACTCCACCAAAATCTACGACCGCGAGCACAACATCGCGGGCTACATCCTGCGCGAGATCGGCAACGTGGAGCAAGGGTTCGCCGATTCCGATTACATCGTCGAGCGCGAATTCCGCACGCAGCGCCAGCAGCACTGCCCCATTGAGCCGCACATCACCATCAGTTGGCTGGATACGGATGGCCGCCTGGTGATCCGCACCAGCACGCAGGTGCCGTATCACTCGCGCCGCCAGGTGGCGATGATTCTGCAGATTCCCGTGAGCCGCGTGCACGTCATCAAGCCGCGCATCGGCGGCGGCTTTGGCGGCAAGCAGGAGATGCTGCTGGAGGACATTTGCGGCGCGCTGACGCTGGCCACGCGGCGTCCCGTGAAGATCGAGTTCACGCGCGAGGAAGAGTTCTACATGGCGCGCAGCCGCCATCCGCAGAGGCTCCGCATGAAGATGGGGGTCACCCGCGATGGCATCGTGCTGGCGAGCCAGCTCACCGTGCTCGCCACCACGGGCGCGTACGGCAGCCATTCCACCACCGTGCAGGGCAACACCGGTAGCAAAGTGCTACCGCTCTACCGCGCGCCGAACATGCGCTTCGAATGCCACGTGGTGTACACCAACAATCCCGTGGCCGGCGCATTCCGCGGCTACGGATGCCCGCAGGGCTTCTTCGCGCAGGAGACGCTGGTGGACGAGATCGCCTGCGAGCTCGGCATGGACCCGCTGGAGTTCCACCGCAAGAACGTCATCCGCCTGGGCGATACCGATCACCTTTCCGCCCAACTGGGCGAGGGCAAAGAGGGATTGCCGCGCCTGGTGCGCAGTTGCGGCCTGCCGCAATGCATGGAGCGCGCGGCGCGGGCCATCGGCTGGGCGCAAAAGCGCAAATCGCTGCCCAACGGGCACAGCCATCTGCGGCGCGGCGTCGGCATGGCGTGTACCATGCAGGGCTCTGGCATCGCGGGTGTCGACTGGGCATCGGCGTTCCTCAAGATGAACGAAGACGGCTCGTTCTATCTTCAGGTGGGCGCGTCGGACGTGGGCGGGGGCGCCGACACCGTGCTGGCTCAAATCGCGGCGGAAACCCTCGGCGTCACCCTGGACAAAATCATCATCACCTCGGGCGATACCGATATCACGCCCTTCGACGTGGGGGCCTACGCCAGTAGCACCACCATCATCTCCGGCGGAGCCGTCAAGAAGGCGGCCGGCAAGGTCCGCGCCCAGGTTCTGGATCTCGCCTCGAAGATGCTGGACGCGCCGGTGGACAAACTGGACTGCGGCAATAACGAGGTCTTCACCACCTGCGTCTGCCGCAAAGCCGTCAGCATGACCGATCTCGCCATGCAGGCCATGTACAAGGAGAAACTCCAGATCATGGATGGCGCTTCGCATTTCAATACGGATAGCCCGCCGCCCTTCTGCGCCACGTTCGCCGAAGTGGAAGTGGACACCGAAACCGGACAGGTGCGCGTCGTGCACCTGGCCACGGCGGTAGATCCCGGCACGGCCATCAACCCCATGCAGGCGGAAGGCCAGGTCGAAGGCGCCGTGGCGCAGGGGTTGGGCTACGCGCTCACCGAGGAACTCGTGCTCGATGCCGCCGGCCGCCCCGTGAATGCGAATTTCCTGGACTACAAAATGTTCGCAGCCGAAGACATGCCGAAGCTCACCACCATATTGGTGGAGACCGACGAGCCGCTCGGGCCGTATGGCGCAAAATCCATCTCCGAGGTGCCCATCAACGGTCCGGCCCCGGCCATCGCCAACGCCATCTTCCACGCCGTCGGCGTGCGTATCCGCAAACTGCCCATCCGGCCGGAAGACGTGCTGCGCGCTCTCGGCGCCAAACGGGCGGCGAATCTGGAAGAGGAGGCTTTGTTGACGCCATGACCGCACCCCCGCTTGAAATCCCGAACCGCCATCGCCTGGCCGAGTTGGCGCAGTCTTACGAAGGCGAGATCGTGCGCTTTCTGCGCGACCTCGTCGCTATCCCCGCCGAGAGCGGCCACGAGGGTCCGGTGGTGGCCCGCATCCGCCAGGAAATGGAGAAGGTCGGTTTTGACGAAGTGCGCATCGACCCCATGGGCAACATCCTGGGCCGCATCGGCTCGGGCAAAACCATCATCATGATGGACTCCCACACCGACACCGTGGGCGTGGGCGATCCCAAGGAATGGGCCTGGGATCCCTACCAGGGCAAGGTGGAAGACGGCTACGTTTTCGGGCGCGGCGCCTGCGACCAGCGCGCCGGCATGGCCAGCATGGTGTATGCCGGCAAGCTCATCAAGCAACTCGGCCTGCTCGGCGACTACACGCTCTGGGTGGTGGGCTCGGTGCAGGAGGAAGATTGCGACGGCCTGTGCTGGCTCTATATTCTGAAGGAAGACGGCATTCGCCCCGATTGCGTGGTCATCACCGAACCCAGCAAGCTCGGCATCTACCGCGGGCATCGCGGCCGCATGGAGATTGAAGTTCACCTGCGCGGCAAATCCTGTCACGCCAGCGCGCCCGAGCGCGGCGATAACCCGATCTACAAAATGGGCCGCATCATCGCCGAAGTCGAGCAACTGAACACGCGGCTCAAGGACGACGCGTTCCTCGGCAGAGGCACCATCGCGGTGACCGAGGTTCGCTCGCTCTCGCCTTCGCTGTGCGCCGTGCCGGGCGCGTGCTCGATTCATCTCGATCGCCGCCTCACCGCGGGCGAGACCAAAGAAAGCGCCGTCGCCGAAGTCCGCGCCCTGCCCGGCGCCGAAAACGCCGAGATCGAAATCCTCACTTACGACGTGCCCAGCTACACCGGCCTGCGCTACCCGATGGAGAAATACTATCCCACCTGGGTGCTCCAGGAATCGGACCCGCTGGCGCAGGCGGCCATCGCCACCTTCCGCGGCCTTTGGGACAAAGAACCGGTCGTGGACAAGTGGACCTTCAGCACCAACGGCGTGGCGTCGATGGGCCTGATGGGCGTGCCCACCATCGGCTTCGGTCCCGGCGAAGAGGAAGTGGCGCATTCTGTGATCGAGCGCGTGCCCATTCGCCACCTGGTGGATGCCGCTCAATGGTACGCGGCGTTTCCGCTCATCTATACTGCGACAGCGAAGCACGGCAATGGCTGAACTGGTTCCGATTCCGCTCCCGCTCTTGTTGCGGCGCGCCTTTCTCGAGTACTCACGCGAAGGCAAGATCTTCGATCTGCCGAAGGACAAGTTCTTCCGCGGCATCCCTGGCCTCGACCTGTCGGTGGAATTTCACGGCCATCGCGCCGCCACGCCGCTTGGCCCCGCCGCCGGACCGCACGGACAACTGGCCCAGAACATTGCGCTCTGCTGGCTCGCCGGCGCGCGCATCATCGAGCTCAAGACGGTGCAGATTCTGGACGAGCTGAAAATTCCCCGCCCCTGCATCGACGTGGCCAACGTGGGCTACAACGTCGAATGGTCCCAGGAACTCAAGTTGGAGCAATCGGCGCGCGAGTACGTCAAGGCATCGATGCTCCTGGAGATCCTCAATCGTTTTCTCTGCGATTCCTCCGCGTCTCCGCGTCTCTGCGGGGAGGGGACATCCGACACCGTCTTCGACATGAGCGTAGGCTACAACCTCGAAGGCATCCGCTCCCCGCGCGTCCGCTCCTGGATCGCCTCCATGCGCAACGCCGCTCCGCTGATCGAAGAGCTGCGCTCCACTCTCACCGGCGAGTTCCAGCGCTATCGCGATCTTCCCTTCCCCACCTGCATCAGCGACACCATCAGCCTGTCCACCTTCCACGGCTGTCCCGCCAGGGAAATCGAGGGCATCGTGACTTTCCTGCTGGTGGAAATGGGCTGCCACGTCTGCATCAAACTCAATCCCACCCTGCTCGGCACCGAAGAAGTCGCGCGCCTCCTCCACGACGTCCTGGGCTATCGCGAGATCCAACTGCATCCGCCGGCCTTCGACAACGACCTGCAATTCGATGAGGCCCTGGACCTGATTCCGCGCCTCCAGCGCGTGGCGCGCAAGCACGGCAGAAGCCTCTCGCTGAAGTTCACCAACACGCTGGTAGTCAAGAACCACAAGCAGGTATTCGGCGACGAGACGATGTACCTCTCGGGCGCGCCCTTGCACGTGCTGGCCATGAACCTCGTCCAGAAGTTCCGCGCACGCATGCTGCAACCGATTCCGCTTTCCTTCTCCGGCGGACTGGACGCGCACAATGTGGCCGCCGCCGTAGCCATGAATTTCGTCCCGGTGACCACTTGCACCGATCTCCTGCGCCCCGGCGGCTACGCCCGGCTGAGCCGCTATCTGAATAACCTGGGAGCCGAGATGCAGCGCCTGGGCGTCTCGACCATCGCCGATTTCGTCCTGAACTATCGCGGTCAGGCGCAAGCCGCCGCGGGCGACGTGAATGCCGCCGGCTGGCTCAACACACCCATTCTGGTGGCCGAAGCCACGGCCAATCCGCGCTACGCGTGGGAGCGCAACAAGGGAGTGCCGCGCAAAATCGGCTCCAAGCTCTGGCTCTACGACTGCATCAACTGCGACAAATGCGTGCCGGTCTGTCCCAACGACGCCAACTTCGCCTACGAGACGCGCCCGGCAACCATCGAGTACGATAACTTCGAACTGCTGCCCGAGTGGGATAAGGCTCTGCCTTGTCCATCCGGGCAAAGCTCGGATTTCCTCGCCGTCCGCCGCATTCCGGGCGGCGTCCTGCGCGTCATGAAGGCGCACCAGTTGGCCAACTTCGCCGATGCCTGCAACGATTGCGGCAACTGCGACATTTTCTGTCCCGAGGATGGCGGCCCGCAAGTGGAGAAGCCGCGCTTTTTCGGCAGCCGCGAGACCTACGAAGCCGATGCCGGCGCCAACGGGTTCTATATCGATTGGGACGCCCGCACGATTCACGGCACCCTGGCGCACCAGCGGTATTTGCTGAATGTGGATGCCGCGGCCGACCGGGCCTGGTTTCACCAGACGGGTGCCGCCGTGGAGATTCGTCTCAGCGACAACCAGGTCCTGGCGTGGCAACCCACCGATGGCGCCGGACCCGCATCGTCCACCTTCGACATGCTGCCGTATCTCAAGCTCAAACTGCTGATGGAATCCATCGGCGATCCGCGCCACGTTCACTTCGCCAACGTGGCCGGTCTTTCAGGAGAACACGCGTGAATAGTGAAACGAAGAAAGCCCTCTTCAAAGGAAGAGACTGGATCACCACCCAGGAATGGACCGAAGCGGAACTGGACATCCTCCTTGACGTCGCCGCCGACCTCAAGCGCAAGTTCAAGGGGCGCGTGCCGCACCGCTACCTGGCCGATCAGACCATCTTCCTGATGTTCTTCGACAAGTCCACGCGCACGCGGAATTCGTTCGAAGCGGGCATGACCCAACTCGGCGGCCACGCGCATTTTCTGACCGCCGACGTCATGCAGGTTTCCCACGGCGAGAGTCCCAAGGATACCGGCATCATCCTCTCCAGCTACGGCCACGCCATCGCGATCCGCCACGACCTGGTCCCCGGCGAGGGCAACGCCTACATGCGCGAAGTCGCCAAATGGGCGGACGCGCCGGTGATCAACATGCAGTGCGATGTGGACCATCCCTGCCAGACGCTGGCCGACCTGATGACCATCCGGGAGCAGCGCGGCCGCAATCTGCGCGGCCTCAAGATCGCCGTCAGTTGGGCCTACGCTCCCAGCTATGCCAAACCGCTTTCCGTGCCGCAGGGGCTCATCATGCTGATGCCGCGCTTCGGCATGGACGTCGTGCTGGCGCATCCGCCCGAATACAACCTGATGCCCGAGACCATGCAGGCAGCCGAAGAAAACGCGCGCCGCGGCGGCGGGCAGTTCCGCGTGGTGGACAACATGGACGAGGCTTTCCGCGATGCCGACGTGGTGATCCCCAAAAGCTGGGGCTGCCTCGACACCATGGGAAGCAATCCGGCCGAGTCGCTGCGCATCGCCAAACAGTACACAAACTGGATCTGCAATCGCGAACGGATGCAGTTGGCCAAGCCGGACGTGCTCTACATGCACCCGCTGCCCGCCGACCGTGGCAATGAGGTGACCGACGAAGTCATCGACGGCCCGAACTCGGTAGTCTACCAGGAAGCCGAGAATCGCCTGCACACCGCGAAAGCGATCATGGCCCTCACCATGGCGGACCTGGAAATCGAATACGCGCTCCAATCCGAGCCCCGACCGTGAGGGAGGGGTGGCTTCCATGACTGAGACTCTGGTCATCGCCCTAGGCGGCAATGCCATCACGCGGCCCGGCGAGCCGGGGACGATTCCCCAGCAGTTCGAGCACACCGCCGAAACCCTGGGCCACCTGATTCCCGTTTTCCAGAGCGGCGCCAGAATCGTCATCACCCACGGCAACGGACCGCAGATCGGCAACATCCTCATCCGCTCCGAAGAAGGCGAGCGGCGTGTCCCGAGGCTGCCCCTCGACACCTGCGTGTCCGATTCGCAAGGCGGCATGGGGTACATGATCCAGCGGATCGCCTTCGAGTTGTTCCGCCGCGAGCGCATCCACCGTACCGCGGCCACCGTCATCACGCAGGTATTGGTCAGCGAGGGCGATCCCGATATGGTCCACCCCACCAAACCCATCGGGCGCTTTTACACCACCGCCGAAATGCAGGAAGTGCGGCGCGACCGGCCGCACTGGGACCTCATCGAAGTCGCTCCCCGGCAATGGCGCCGCGTGGTGGCGTCGCCCCGTCCGCTGCGCATCATGGAAAAGGAGGCCATCGCGTGCCTGCTGCAAGCGGGCGTCGTGGTGATCGCCTGCGGCGGCGGAGGCATACCCGTGGCCTGGGAAGGCGACCGCCTGGTGGGCGTCGAAGGAGTGGTGGACAAGGATCGCGCATCCAGCCTGCTGGCGCGAGATCTGCACGCGCAGAAGTTGATCATCGTCACCAGCGTGGACCGCGCCGCCATCCGCTTCGGCCACCCCGATCAACAGTGGCTGGATACCATTACCGTGGCGCAGGCGCGCGCCTGGCTGGCCGCCGGCGAATTCCCCGCCGGGTCCATGGGTCCCAAGATGGAAGCCGCCATCGAATTCGTGGAAGGCGGCGGCCAGGAGTGCATCATCACCTGCACGGAGCACGTGGCGCCCGCCATCCGTGGCGAGAGAGGCACCCACATCGTGGCGTCATGATCCTCACCAACGCGCGCATCCTCACCTTCGACGAAACCAATCGCGTACTCGATTCGGGCAGCGTGGAAGTGCTCGCGGACGGCGCCATCGGGTGCGTGCGCGGCGGACGCGCGCTCGACGCGCACGCCGTGGATCTCCAGGGCCGCTTGCTGATGCCCGCGCTGATCAACTGCCACACCCACCTCTACAGCACGCTGGCCCGCGGCATGCACCTGCCCGGCCCCCCGCCGCCCGACTTCCCGGCGATTCTGAAGAAGCTCTGGTGGCGTCTGGACCGCGCCCTGAACCAGGAGGATGTCTATTACAGCGCGCTCACCGGACTGATCGATTCGGCCCACTGCGGCGTGGGCACCGTGATCGATCATCACGCAAGTCCCAATGCCTGCGCCGGCAGCCTCGATTCCATCGAGCGCGCGTTTCACCAGGTCGGCCTGCGCGGCGCCACCTGCTACGAAACCAGCGACCGCTCTGGCCGGCGCGGCGCGCATGCCGGGATTCGCGAAAATGTCCGGTTTCTGGAGCGCGTCCGCCCCGGCGCCCTGGTGGGCGGCATGTTCGGCCTGCACGCGGCCTTCACGCTGAGCGACGCGACCCTGGCCGCTTGCGTGGAAGCCAACCAGTCGCTCGGCGCGGGGTTCCATATCCACGTGGCCGAAGACCGTTGCGACTCGTCCGCCGTCCGCCGCCTCTGCGACGCGGGCGTGCTGAACGAAAAGGCGCTCGCCGCGCACTGCATCCACATCACCGCGGCGGAGCGCGCGGCCCTCGCGCGGCACCGTGTCAACGTGGTCCACAATCCGCAATCCAATTGCAACAACGCGGTCGGTATCGCCAATCTGCCGGCGCTGTTTCGCTGCGGAGTCTGCGTGGGACTGGGCTCCGACGGCTACTCGCCGCGCATGTGGGATGAATTCAAAGTTGCAACTCAGTTGCAGAAGGTGCGCACACGCGATCCGCGCCAGGGCGGCGCGGAAGCCTATGCCGCGTTGTTCTCCGGCAACCGCGAGATCGTCAAACAGATCTGGGGAACCGCGATCGGACGCATCGCTCCCGGCGCGCGCGCCGATTTCGTCCTGCTGGATTACCAGCCGCCCACCCCGATCGATAGCTCCAACCTGTCCGGCCATCTCCTGTTCGGCGTTTCCAACGCGCCCGTGCATTCGCTGATGGTCAACGGACGTTGGGTCTTGCGCGACGGGCGCTGCGTCAACCTGGACGAGCGCGAGATCGCCGAAAAAGCCGCGGCTTGCGCCAAGGCACTGTGGGAGAGATTCTGAAGGAGACCATGAAAACAACCGTACCTGGCCCCACCTATGCCGAGATGCTGCACCCCGAGTTGCTGCCCGCCGCCGTGCGCAACCAGGCCCTGACCGGCTCCGCCAATGAGTTGGACCCCATCAACCTGTTCAACATTACCTGGCGCGGCCCCGGCCAGCGGATCCGTCACATCGTGCTCCCCAGGGAACTCACCGGCGTGCAGGCCAACATCGTCGTGTTGGTGGGCCGCAATTTCCCGTCGGGCAGTCATAAGGTCGGGCCCGCCTATACGACGCTGATGGAAGGCGAGCTCGCTGGCGAAATCTCTCCGGGCGTGCATACCGTGATCGCTCCCTCCACCGGCAACTTCGGAATCGGCGCGGCCTACGTTGCGCACCTCAAAGGCTACCCCGCCACCGTCATCATGCCGGAGGGGATGAGCAAGGAGCGCTACGCGCGCATCCGCCAGTACGGCGGCGAACTGGATCTCACGCCCGGGTCGGAGAGCGATGTCATCCTGGTCCTGGAGCGCACCGAGCATTACAAGAAGGA
>JADGNS010000836.1 GCA_017883355.1 Candidatus Solibacter sp. | reverse complement strand
CCTCAATGGGTTCAATCATTTATAACACAGTAATACTAGCCCACTGTTAGCCCTGCTTTTCCTGCCTGACGAGCAACATGACCACAGCGGTGGCGAGAAGCGGGACCAGGCTGGCGACGACCAGTACGGGCTGAAAAGAATATCTGTCGGCGACATGCCCGATCAGGTAAGTGGAGAGGATCGTGCCGAGTCCCGCGCCCGTCCCACCCATGCCACTCACCGACGCCACGTTGCGGCTGGCATACAGATCCGACGGCAAGGCGAGAGCCATGGTAGACCAGGCCGCGTAGCAGAATGTGGAGATGGCGAACAGGCCGACGATCGCCGCCAATTGCGACACGTAGACGGCCGGAATCAAGGCCGTCATGCCGATTCCGCAGGTCACGATGACGAATTTGCGCGCTTTGAGCACGGGCCATCCACGGAGGATCAGCCAGCTCGAGAAACCGCCGCCGAAGAAGTTGCCGAAGTCGGCGGCGAGGAAAGGAATCCAAAAGCCGGCCAGCGTGTTCTCGATTCGGAATCCCCGGGCAACCAGAAAAATGGCGAACCAGTCGGTGACAAAAAACCAGACCGGGTCGGTGAGCGAGCGTCCCAGAATAATCCCCCAAGTGTGCCGCCGGGCCAGCAGACTCCACCAACCGGCCGGAGCGCCGGCGGGTCCGCTCGATTCGCCGGCGTGGCACTCCTCAGTCTTCGCGGCAAGGATCATGCTGCGTTCGGCCTCACCGATGTTGGGATGGCTTTCCGGCGGATGGTAGAAGCCCTTCCAGACGAGAACCCAGGCGAAGCCCAGAAGCCCGGTAATGATGAAGGCCGGGCGCCAACTACCGAAATGGCTGTAGATGCCAACCACCAGCAAGGGCGCGACCGCGCCGCCGACGGCCGATCCGCTATCGAACAGCGCCACCGCCCAGCCCCGTTCAGCCTTGGGAAACCATTCCGAAACCACCTTTGCGGCTCCGGGCCAATTGGCGGCTTCGCCACAACCGAGGAGGAAGCGGAAGAAGGAAAAGCTCTTCAACCCGCCGGCCAGGGAAGTTGCCATGGCCGCCAGCGAGTACCAGGAGACCGAGTACAGCAGCCCGCGGCGCGTCCCCACCACATCGAGAAGCCTCCCCATGATCGTCTGCCCGACAGCGTAGGCGATACGGAAAGCAATGATCAGCAGGGCGAAGTCCGAATTCGACCAATGAAACTCGGTCTTCAGGTGCGGCGCCAGCACGCTGAGCGTCTGGCGGTCGATATAGTTGACGACCGTGGAGGCGAACAACAGGCCTCCAATCCACCAGCGGAGGTTCGGGATGGTTCGGGCCACCGGCGGCTACCGCGCCTTCGCCGGGACGACAGCCAGCAGCGCCGAAGAATGGCTATCGAGATAGACCGTGGCGTTTGGGTGGGTGCGCACCAGCGAACCCGGGCAGACCGTCGAAATGGGGCCTTCCAGAGCGCTTCGCACCGCCTTCGCCTTGCGCGCTTCGGGCACCGAACAAATCCAGGACCGGGCACGGAACAGGGCCGGACAAGTCAGGGTGAGCGCTTCGCGCGGCACCGCATCGAGATTTTCGAAATGGCCTTCGTCCACCTGCTGGCGGCGGCATTCCTGGTCCAGGACGACGCGTTTCACTATTAGGGCATCTTCGAAATCCGCGACGCCGGGATCGTTGAAGGCGATATGCCCATTCTCGCCGATCCCCACAAAAGCCAGGTCGATCGGGCCGGCGGAGAGCAGTCGCGCGTAGCGCGCCATTTCCGCCTCCAGGTCCGGGGCGTCGCCTTCGAGATACTCCATGCTGCCGGGGCGAACCTTTTCCTCCACGCGGGTTCGGATCCATTTCCGAAAGCTCGCCGGATGGTCGCGGGAAATACCCACGTACTCATCCATGTGAAAGATGTCCACTCTCTTCCAGTCGACGTCTGGCTGCCGAGCCAGGGCGCCGATCAGGGCCAACTGCGAGTTTCCGGTGGCCACTACGATTCTGGCGCGGCCAGACTGCGCGATGGCGTCACGAATCACCCCGGCTGCCTGCTGCGCCGCGGCCGCACCCAGCGCCTCCTGCGACGCGTGGATCTGAACACGAGCCTTTCCGTACTCTTGGGTAGCGACGGCATCCGGCAAACTCATACTCCTCCCGGCGATTCTTTCTCCAGACCTGGTCCGTGGACACGCGTCCAGACCAGGATCATAAGTCTGCACCCGTAAGACTGTCAACATTTAGAAACCTCTACTACGCTGGTTGTACTCTACCGTCGATCACCTCCCCTGGTGCCGGCCTGGTGCCCCTCTGCCCGGTGGAACGGTTCTATGCTGGAGTAGGCACTTTCCAAAATCCAAAATATATGACATCTCATCCCATCTCTCACGGGTGTCCCGGTTTAAGAGCGGTCATCCTTGCCGCCGGCAAAGACGCGATCACACCGGATGGCCGTCCGCTGATTCTGCAGCCCCTCGGCGACCGCAGCGTCCTGGAGCACGTGATTCAGAATGCGCTTCAGATGGTATCGATCGAGCACCTGTACCTGGTTGTCGGTTACCGGCAGGAGGAAGTACGCGAGCACTTGGGCGCGGGCTATCACTACGTCTGCCAGGAAGAATCTCTCGGTACCGCCCACGCGGTATTGCAGGCGGCGCCGCTTTTGGAAAGTCTCGGCGGCAATCTGCTCATCCTCTACGGCGATACGCCTCTCTTCCGCCCGGGATCGATTCGTGGCCTGGTCAACCGGCACCATCTGAAGCAATCGCACCTTACGCTGCTTGCGGCCATGCTCGACCGCTCCCTGCCGTACGGCCGCATCATCCGCAATGCCGGCGGTCAGATGCTGGACATCATCGAAGAAGACGAGGCGTTGGCGGAAGTGCGCGAGATTCGCGAGCGGAACCTCGGAGCTTATGTGGTCGATGCGGCAGCCATCTTCTCCGCCCTGCGCAGGCTTTCTCCCTCCCCTCGCGACGGCCAATACCGTCTCACCGACTGCGTACACGAACTCATCCGCTCGGGTCTCCGGGTGGATACCTACCAACTGTACGACCAGGATGAGGTCCAGGGCATCAACACGGTCGAGGACCTGGCCCACGCCGAATTCATTCTCGAGAAACGGATTTTCCGTCCCCGCCGCCAGGAAGAGCAGAACCTGGTCACCTTCGGCACCGGCGGCTGGCGCGCGATCATCGGCGAAGGCTTTACGATGCACAATGTTCGCCGGCTGTGCCAGGCGCTGGCCAACGAAATCACTCGCGGGGGCCTGGAAAAGCGCGGCGTGATCGTCGGCTATGACCGCCGGTTCCTTTCCCGGCAAGCCGCCGAAGCCGCGGCCGAGGTTTTCGCCGGCAACAACATCGCCGCCATCCTGTTGGCCGAGGATGCGCCCACCCCGCTGATCACGTTCGCCACCGCTCACTGCGGCTCCGCCTACGGCCTGGCTTTCACCGCCAGCCATAACCCGCCGGAATGGAACGGCCTGAAGGTCTT
>JADGNS010000835.1 GCA_017883355.1 Candidatus Solibacter sp. | reverse complement strand
AGGGACGAGCCCTATGACGCCACGGCAACCGATCCGGGATCATATATCCCGGGTGCTTGGTGCCAACTCTCTCCTGGAAACAGGGAACATGGGATTCGGCATGCGCGCCGTATTTGCATTCCGATAGCCTCTTTTCCTTTTCCTGGAAAAAGAGGCCTTTGCTTTTTGGGCCGCTTTTTCAGGCTCGTCCCCAGCTACTCGCTGCACTACCGAGAAAGCGAGTAGCTCCATGTCTCACTACGAACTGCGGTGCCGGGAATGCGGACGGACCTGGGGAAACCAGCCCCGCTCCATCTGCGACGACTGTTTCTCCCCCCTGGAAGTTGCCTACGACTACGACGCGCTGCGCGCGTCCATTAGCCGTGAGCAGATCGCCCAGCGGCCGCCGAACATGTGGCGCTACTCCCAACTTTTGCCCCTCCCCCAGGGCTATGAACCGCGGCTGCCGGTCGGCTTCACTCCACTGTTTCAGGCTCCACGCCTGGCTGAGCAGTTGAGTGGGACGACCGCCGCCGCGAAGAATCTCTACCTCAAGAACGACGCCGTCTGCCTGCCCACGTTGAGTTTCAAAGACCGGGTGGTCGCCGTGGCTCTGTCGCAGGCGAAAGCCTTCGGATTCGATACCGTGTCGTGCTCCTCGACCGGGAACCTGGCCAACGCCGTGGCTGCACAGGCCGCGCGCGAAGGACTCAAGGCCTGGATCTTCATTCCGTCGGACCTCGAGCCCGCGAAAGTTCTGGGAACAAATGTCTTCGGCGCGAAGGTCGTGCGCATCGCCGGCAACTACGATCAGGTCAACCGCCTGTGCTCGCAGATTGCCGACGAGCATCGTTGGGGCTTCGTCAACGTAAACCTGCGGCCCTACTACTCCGAGGGATCGAAGACGGTGGTCATGCGGTTGAAGCGCTCGGTGACGGGCGTCTCCCAGTCGTAGCGCAGGCCCATGTTGATGGTGAGGCGGGGGGTGACGCGCCAATCGTTCTGCACGTAGAAGGCTTCGAAGTGCTGGCTCCAGAAGGCGTCGGCGTTACGCGGGAAAGAGCCGCTGGAGGGCAGGCCGAGGAGGAAGGATGCTGCGTTGGAGCCGACTCCGGTGGCGCCACCGGTGAGCGCGCTCTGGCGGGTCCAGTTGCTGTTGTCGAAGGTGAAGACGCCCTGCGTGCCGATGCCCTTGTTGGCCTGTTGCAGGACCCAGTGCTCGGCGCCGACCTTCCAGGTCATATTGCCGGTGACCTTGGTGAGGGTTCCCGCAAAGGTGTAGTAGGAGGTGTCGACGACGCTGCCTGCCTGGCTTACGCCGATGGTGCTGAAGAGGCCTTCGATGCGCGGGAAGGCGCCGACTGCCTGCTGGCTGGTAAAGCTGGAGGGGAAGCCGAGGGAGGATGTATCGAAGTTGACGCCCTTATCGTTGTTGGGCTCTTCGTAGCGGGCAAGGTTGGCACGCAAGTCCACGATGGTGGTTGGGCTCGCGGTCCAGACGTGGTCGAATTGCAGGGTTCGCGCCATGCGGTGCTGATAGGCGCCGGTGGTGGGGTTGTGGTAATCGTCGCCCGACAGTTCGTCTTCGTGGTACCAGCCCACGGAGACCATACTCTTGTGGTTGTTGTTCCAACTCTGATCGCCGCGTCCGCTGATGTCGGCCATCTTGTTCTGGCGGCTGGAGGAGGGGATGAAGTTATTGGCATCGGTGCTGGTGCCGTCGCCGGGATTGTTGGGCAGGGGCACGTAGGTCAGGATGTTCTGGCCCACCTTGCTCAGGCGGTTGGTGGGAATCACGTTGCCGGGGAAGAGGGTGCGGGCGCCGCTGGTCACGACGGTAGAGGGGTCGTAGATCTGGAGCGGGATTTTCGTACGGACGCCGCCGGTGACGGTAGAGGTGAAGGACTGGGAGAAATCGCCCTTGCGTTCGAGGTCTGTGAAGACGGAGCGGGTGCCGAAGCGCGGGTCCTGGTTGCGGGTGCCGTCATAGGCAAAGAAGAAGAAGGTCTTCTGCTTGCCGTTGTAGACTTTCGGGAGCCACACCGGTCCGCCCACGGTGCCGCCATACTCGTTGAAATGGATCGGCGCTTTGGCTGCGCCCACCAGGTTGCTCTGGAAGGTGTTGGCGTTGAACACGTTGTTCTGGTTGAACTCGTAGAGGCTGCCGTGGAGCTTGGCGGTGCCGCTCTTGGTGACCATCTGGATGGTGCCGCCGGCCTGGCGCCCGATGGAGGAATCATAGGCGTTCATCACCACGCGGAATTCCTGGATGGCGTCCGGCGCCGGCATGAAGCCGGCCTGTCCGCCGGTCTTCACGTTCGGCATGCCGTTGAGCTCGAAGGTGTTGGAACGGGTGTTATTGCGGCCGCCATCGACGGTGATCTGGGAGGCCGCGTCATGCGACCACAGGTGGGCGGTGTTGTTGTTCTGATCCTGCTGCAGCACGCCCGGGGACAGCGTCGCGAGGATGGTGAGCACGCGCGAACTGGACGGCATCTCCAGGATCTGCTCCTGCGAGATCACGGTGCCGGATGTGGCTGCCGTGGTATCGATCAGCGGCACTTCACCGGTCACGGTGAGTTCGGTAGTGGTGGACCCGATTTCGAGCTGCGAATCGATCTGCTTGTTGTCCGAAGTCTGCAACAAGATGCCCTTGCGTTCCACGGATTTGAACCCGGCGGCGGAAATCGTGAAGTTGTAGCGCGCGGGAATCAGGAACTGGACGACCCAATTGCCCTGGTCGTTGGTCTTGGTGGTTTGCTTTACCGCGGTGTCTTCCGAGACTACGGAAACCTCGGCACTCGGTACGGCCGCTCCTTGTGCGTCCGTCACGCGGCCACCCAGCGTGGCGCGGCTGGTTTGTGTCCACGCGGAACTTGCGGCGGCGATCAAGATCGCCAGCGCGAGAATGAGATTTGATTTCTTGAGCACTGTTTTCTCCTTGGAAGTCACACATCGCCGCAAGGCCGAATGCGGGTCGCAAGCTGTCAAACTCTGACGCTCGTGACTTCGCTGTAAATTAAGACCCGTTAGGCGGATGGTAACACCGGTACGCCACTGAATCAATGGAGTTTCAGACTATAAAACCTGGAAGGGCGGGAACGCACAAATTCCAAAAACGGGATGTGGACAGGCCAGGAGCCAGGAGGCCTGTCCCACGGTGCGTGCTACGATGTGCTGTTATGCGTCCAGGGCATCGCGCGCCTTGGGTTTTTTCGCTGTTGGCCGGCGTGCCGATTGCCATATTTCTGGCGCAGGGCTTCCTTGCCAGCGCGGTCAAAAGCCCCGTTTTCGATGAGACCGGAGATATCGCCGCCGGACTATCTTACGTACAGACCGGCGAGATCCGCGCCAACCTACAGCATCCGCCCCTGCTGAAAGAGTTAGCGGGCGCGGCCTTGTGGCTCACCGGCGTACGCCTTCCCGATAGCCCGCAGGTGCGCCAGATGCTGGCGGATGGCGGCGGAGAACGCGCGGTGGGCAGCCAACTGATCG
>JADGNS010000834.1 GCA_017883355.1 Candidatus Solibacter sp. | reverse complement strand
GACGCCAAGGCGGAGTTCGCGGAAGTGCGCCGGCTGAAGGCCGCGGTGATCGAACGCGACCGCCAGCGCGTGGAGAGCGACCTGCTCATGAAGCCATGAGGGCGCGCCGCCTGGGTCTGCGACGACGAGGTTCGGCGCCCACGGAACACCGCTCCCTGACGGGGTGCCCTCTGGGCCCGGCTCCGATCGGCGCCACGACCGTAAGAGAGTGGTTTCCCGCGAGGGCAAAGTATTACGCGGTCATAGTACTCGTCCTGGGGGCCGCATGGAGCGCCGCCGCCGTATACGGCCAGGGAATGGCAAGTCGCGGAGTAAAACCCACTGCCCGCGAAAAGGCTTCGGGAAAGCCCTGGCCTTCCCAACTGACCAACATCGCCAGGCAGGCCGGGTTGACGCAGACCATTGTGTACGGGGCCGAGTCCAACGTGCAGTATCTGGCGGAGACGTCCTCCGGCGGTGTCGCTCTGTTCGACTACGATGGCGACGGCTGGCTGGACATCTTCATCGTCGGCGGAACGCGGTTCGACGGGGCGCCGCCGGAAGCCACCAATCGCCTTTACCGGAACAACCACGACGGCACGTTTGCGGATGTCACCGACAAGGCCGGACTGCGCCGCACCGGTTGGGGACAGGGCGTGACGGTGGGCGATTACAACAACGACGGACGCCTGGACCTGTTCGTCACGTACTGGGGCGAAAACGCGCTGTACCGCAATAATGGCGACGGCACGTTCACCGATGTGGCGGCAGAAGCGGGCCTGATTCCCAAACCGCGGCCCGAGTACCCTACCTGGTATTCCGGCGCGACCTTTATCGATTACGACCGCGACGGCCACCTCGATCTGTTTGTGGCGACGTACACGGATTACGACCTGCGCCGAACCCCCAAGCCTGGCGCGAACCCGAATTGCAACTGGAAAGGCGTGCCGACGCCGTGCGGGCCTCGCGGCCTGCGTCCCGGCCGCCATTACCTGTTTCACAACCGTGGCGACGGAACCTTCGAAGACGTTTCGGAGAAGAGCGGCATCGCCAAGGCGCGATCGTCGTTCGGCTTTACGGCGGTGGCCGCCGATTTCGACGACGACGGCTGGCAGGATATTCTGCTGGCGTGCGATTCGACGCCGACGCTTTTCTTCCACAACAACCACGACGGCACGTTCACGGAAGATGGCATCGAGCGCGGGTTGGCCCTGAACGCCGACGGCATGGAGCAGGCGGGCATGGGTCTCGCCATCAGCGATTTCAACGATGACGGCATTCTGGATATTTTCAAAACCCACTTCGCCGACGACACCCAGGGGTTGTACCAGGGGCTCGGTAAAGGTCAGTACAACGATGTCACGATGAAGGCGGGTCTGGCGGTGGAAACTCGGTATATCGCGTGGGGTATCGGCATGCCCGATCTGGATAACGACGGTTGGCCCGATATTTTCTATGTCACGGGGAATGTGTACCCGGACACCGAGCGCGACCTGCCCGCGTACCCGTATCGCATGCCGCCCATGCTGTTCCGCAATTTGGGCACCGGCAAGTTTGAGCAACTGGCGGAAGCGGCCGGTCCGGCGCTGGCGGAGCGGCATTCGTCCCGCGGCGTGGCGTTCGGCGACATCGACAACGACGGCGATATCGACATGGTGGTGTGGAATCGCAACGAGCCGCCGAGCCTGCTGCGCAACGATCTGAAATCCCCGAATCACTGGCTGCAGGTGCGGCTGACGGGGACGAAATCGAATCGCGCGGCCATCGGATCGTCGGTCACGGTTCAGTTCGCCGGGCGGAAGCAGGTGCAGGTTGTGCTGAGCCAGTCGAGCTTCACCTCGGCATCGGACTTGCGCCTGCACTTCGGCCTCGGCGATGCGAAGTCGGCGGAACTGGTGGTCCGGTGGCCCACCGGAGCGCGCGAGCGATTCACCGTGCCGGGGCTGGATCGGGTGCTGTCGCTGGTCGAGGGCAGCGGTACCGCCGTCCCGTAATCGCTTGCGGTCCCGGCCGGTTGACTTGTAGCATGCCATAGAAGTTGTCAGCGCCAGCGTCGATTCTGAACGGCTTTCCATTACGCTTGCCGGAATTGCTGACAATTCGTGTCACCATTCCTGGCAAGATCCTACTCTTTTGTCACGATTGTTGGCATAATCCTACTCGCGGAAGCTTGGCCGCCCAGACGTCCCGGTCTCGGCAGACGACATGGATCATTGCGCGGGCGAGCGATCCCCTGCATCATTTCAGCCTGGCCGCCGCCCGCGCTACAGCATGTTCCCCGGCCTCTGGACATCCTGCGCCGCCAGGGCCGGAAGCCGTCATTGTCTCCAGTCGCCCACTTGAAATTGCCTCCGTGCGATGCAGATAACTACGACGCCCGGGTCGGTTGTGATGATTTGAATTTCATTCGCGCCGTCATCGATCACGAAAAAGGCGTGGCCCGTGATACCAAGAGGAGAAATCTGGACTGTGTAGGTACCGGTGCAGTCAGGATTCACTTGATAGGTGCCCTTCTCGGTCGCCGGGACTATGGTACCGTTCAGGCTGTTGACTAGAGTGCCGGTAACAGCGCCACGTCCGTCGAAGGTTAGCGTACCGACGTTGGCGATCGGGCCGGCGATGGACGGCGGGTCGGTAATGACTCCGGTTCCTTTTTGGGAGAAGGTGCCCTGCAGGGTGGCGTTAGAGCATCCCTTGTCGTCGGCTTTCGCTGTGGGCGCCAGGCCCAGGGCGAGTACGGTGACTGCGGCGATGGTGAAAGTCTTTGCGATGGTGCTCGGTTTCATGATCCTATCCTTTGCGTTCATAAGTTGCCTCCATTGGGGAAGGAGATCATTCCGACCAACCTGTTCTCCTTCCACCGCTACAGGCGGCAGCGGACGTCCAAAAGCGGCCACGTTTCGTGTATATTCTTTGTAGACCACGGGGAGAACGTGCCCAGCGACGCGCGCACCGAGGAGATCACATATTTGTTGAAGGCTTGGGGCAGCGGCGACGAAGCTGCCCTCGTCCGGCTGACGGAGCACGTCTATCCGGAACTGCGCCTCATGGCCCGCCGGTACATGAAGAACGAAGCCCAGGGCAATTCCCTCCAGGCCACGGTGTTAGTACACGAGGTTTACCTCCGCCTGGTCGACGTGACCAACGTCGAATGGCAGGCGCGCGCGCAGTTTTTTGCCATCGCGGCGCAGATGATGCGGCGCATCCTGGTTGACGCCGCTCGCACGCGCGGCTCGCGCAGGCGCGGCGGAATACCGCTCCAAGTGAATCTGGATGAATCCGCCCTGTTGTCACCCGCGCCCGACCGGGCCATCCTCGCTCTCGACGAAGCCCTGACCGCGTTCTCTCAGGTGGCGCCGCGCCAGGCCAAGGTGGTCGAGCTGCGTTATTTCGGTGGATTGACCGACGAGGAGATCGTCGCCGCTCTCAAGATCTCGCCGCGCACCGCCAGACGCGATTGGCATTTCGCCAAGGCTTGGCTCCTGCGCGAGTTAGG
>JADGNS010000833.1 GCA_017883355.1 Candidatus Solibacter sp. | reverse complement strand
GACCCGCGCCTCGACCTGGGTTCACGACCAGCCGACCGCGGAGAGACTGCCAAGGCTGGTGAGGACCGTGCGCTTCGTCGCTGGAGCCGACACGGCGGAATTCACGAGACGGCTCTTGCTGGGGGGGCGCCATTACCAATAAAGAAGCTGTCCCGCATCACCCTTCACGCGTCGTATGCCGGCGGCCAGGTCTGGGCTTAGTAGACCGCAGTCGGAAGCCTCGTAAGCGAGGCGGCGCACGGCGCCGAGGCGGAGATTGATGGTGCCAGGCGCCAAATGCCGGGATTCGAGGTGTATGCGATACCGGAGGACAACGGTCTTGCTGAAGGATAGCCGCGGCTCCGAGCAGTACCATTCAACGAATTCCTTGATCGCATGGCGGTGCCCTCGTTGAGCATCGACCGAACTGAGGCTGTTCAGAACCGCCGATTTCGCCTGGTCCAGGTCAGGCAGCCGCAACACTGTCTTTGGGACGCGCCTTTTCTTCTTTACCGACTGCTTCTTTGCCATCTGCCGCGGCCTCCTTGACCGCAGAACGACGATGGCCCGTTAAGGTACGGGTGGCGCGTATCCCGGACCTATCGACCACAGGATGGGTTACACTTGGTTAATTCACCCACATGGCGTACTCTGCCGGGACAAAACTCGGGCCCTACGAGATCGTTGCGCCCATCGGCGCGGGTGGAATGGGCGAAGTCTATCGCGCGCACGATTCACGGCTCCAGCGCGATGTGGCCATCAAAGTTTCCGCGCAGCAGTTTAGTGATCGCTTCGAGCGCGAAGCCCGCGCGATTGCCGCGCTGAACCATTCCAACATCTGCCAGGTATACGATATCGGCCCGAACTACCTGGTCATGGAGCTTGTTGATGGCGCGCCGCTCGCCGGCCCCTTACCGCTCGACGTCGCATTACGGCATGCCGTGCAGATCGCCGATGCGCTCTCCGCGGCGCACGCCAAGGGCATCACGCATCGCGATCTGAAACCTGCCAACATCATGGTGACGTCGTCCGGTATCAAGCTGCTCGACTTCGGGCTGGCGCTGTTGACCCGCGACGGCGGTGACTGCGAGCGGGCGGCGGACCTGACGGCAGCCATCGGCCTGACCGAGGCTGGCACCATCCTGGGCACCGCCGCCTACATGTCTCCCGAGCAGGCCGAAGCCAAACCCGCCGATGCGCGCTCGGATATTTTCTCGTTTGGGGTGGTTCTTTATGAAATGCTGAGCGGCCGGCGGGCCTTCCCGGGCGACACGGCCATTGGGACGATGGCCGCCATCGTACGAGACGAGCCGAAGCCGCTTGATGTTCCAGCCGAGGTCGCTCGCGTGGTCGCCCGCTGCCTCCGCAAATCGCCGGCTGAGCGCTTCCAGACCGCAGCTGAACTGCGCGTTGCGCTCGCAGCCAGCACGCTATCGAAGCCCGAGGAAACGAGCTCGTCCATTGCGGTCCTCCCCTTCGCCAACTTGAGCGCGGACAGAGAGAACGAATACTTCAGCGACGGACTGGCCGAGGAGATCTTGAACGCTCTGAGCCAGGTGGCGGGCTTGAACGTAGCGGCCCGCACCTCATCGTTCTCGTTCAAGGGCAAAGCCGTCGAGATCGGTGAGATTGCGGCCCGTCTGAACGTAAGCAACGTGCTCCAGGGAAGTGTGCGGCGCGCCGCCAACCGGGTTCGTGTCACCGTGCAACTCGTGGACGCCAGAAACGGCTTCCAGATCTGGTCCGAGCGCTACGACCGGCAAATGGAAGACATCTTCGAGGTGCAGGACGAGATTGCCTCGGCGATCGCCGAGCGGCTCAAGGTGACCTTCAGCAGTGTGGTGAAACCCTCGACCAGAAACCTCGAGGCCTACGAGCGGTACCTCAAGGGGCGCTACTACTGGCATCAGCGAACGCCGGCCGCCGTGCGCCTGGCCATCCAGTGTTTCGAGCAGACCATCCAGCTCGATCCCCAGTACGCGCTCGCGTATGCGGGGCTCGCGGATTGCTACGCGATCCTCCGGGTCTACGGCTGGGTGTCGGCGGAGAATGGCCGGCCGCCAGCTCAAGCCGCCATGACGCGCGCGATGGCCTTGGCGCCCGAGCTATCGGAAGTGAACTTCTCGCGCGCCATTTTTGCGTTCTACTTCGAGCGGGAATGGCGGGAGGCGGGGCCACACTTCCGGCACGCCATCGCCATCAATCCGCGCTCTTCGATTGCAGAGGCTTACTACGGGTGTTTTCTGGCGACGGACGGGCGCGAGGAGGAGGCCCTGGCGCACTCGATGCGGGCCTGCCAGATGGATCCGTTGTCGGCGCCGATCCACGGCTTTTCCACGGTGACCTTTTTCTCCCTGGGCCGATTCGATCTTTCAGAGCGTGCGGCGCGGCAGGCGCTGGAACTGCAACCCGACTACACGCTCGGTCTGTGGATCCGGGGGCTGGCGCTCAGCGGCCTGGGACGCCACGAAGAGGCGATCGAGTCGCTGGAACGGACCGTCACCTTGTCGCGTGCCCCGGTATTTCTAGGCGCCCTGGGGCTCGTATACGCCCGTGCCGGGCGTCTGGAGGACGCGATCCGGCTGCTACGCGAGCTGGAGGATCGGGGTGGCCGCGGCGAATTCATCCCGGCGTTCGCGCCGTTAGCCATCTGCGTTGGTCAGGGCGACGTTCCCGCGATACGCCGGATGCTCTCGCAAGCGTTAGCGGAAACTACTCCCCCTTTTTCGCTACGAGCCAGCGCTGGCCCGTTTCTGGATGCATTCCGGAGCGATCCCGAAATCGATCGGCTGCTGTTCGGGTTCTACGGCCGGTGACCCGGTGGTTGCCTGGCACCGTGGAATGCCTCTCGTGATGATGGGTCGCCGGGATGGCGTCCGGATCGGTCACTCGGACGCAGTCCATGTAGTCCCCCCTGTCGGATGTGGTGCGGCGGCCCGAGTCGGCGTGCCAGCAGCAGATCCCCATTTCGCTCAATGTCGCTGTTCGCTGCCGTTCGCCCCGCCGGGCCGCCAAATCGATGGGGAGTGATAGCCTTCTTTCCTTCCCTTGGGCCGCCGACTGCAGGCCGGCCCAGGGAAGAGAAGCCCACTTTCGGGCAAGTGGGCGGATTCTGGTCAACATTACGGCGTGGGGGAGACCGATTCTGGAAGCCGGTCAACATTCCGGCCGCGACATGTAGGACCTGGCGGCTTCCTCATATACACTAGGATGACTCCCGAACATGCCTCTCTCGTCCGGCGACAAACTCGGCCCTTACGAAATCCTCTCCGCCATCGGCGCCGGCGGTATGGGCGAGGTGTACCGCGCCAAGGACACCAAACTCGGCCGCCAGGTTGCCATCAAGGTGTTGCCCGGGCATCTGGCCGCAAATCCCTCCGCCCGCGAGCGCCTGCGCCGCGAAGCCTCGGCCGCCGCCGCGCTGGATCATCCCTTCATCTGCAAAGTCTTTGAAATCGGCGAGGAAGGCGGCGAGTTGTTCCTGGTGATGGAGTTCATCT
>JADGNS010000832.1 GCA_017883355.1 Candidatus Solibacter sp. | reverse complement strand
CGGCGAACTTGAGCTCGTCGGGACAATCGAAGCGGATCTCGGGCGTCACCACCGTGACCGGCAGGTCCGCCAGTTGGTGGGAGAGCGGCCGGCCGGAATCGGCCACGATCTCCATCAATCGGCAGGCCGAGTAGAGCGCGTCGTCGAAGCCGTACCAGCGGTCGGCGAAGAAGATGTGGCCGCTCATTTCGCCGGCCAGCTCGGCATGCGTCTCCTTCATCTTGGCTTTGATCAACGAGTGGCCGGTCTTCCACATGATGGGGTTGCCGCCGCGCGCTTTCAGATCGTCGTACATCGACTGCGAGCATTTCACTTCGCCGATGAAGGTGGCCCCGGGCTTGCGCGTGAGAATCTCGCGGCCATAAATGATCATGAGCTGATCGCCCCAGACGACTGTGCCGCGATCGTCCACCGCGCCGATGCGGTCGGCATCGCCGTCGAAGGCGATACCGAGATCCGCCTTGGACTCGCGCACCTTTTCGATCAGCGCCTGGAGGTTCTCCGTCACCGTCGGGTCGGGATGGTGATTGGGGAAGCGGCCATCCATTTCGAAGAACATTTCGGTGGCGTCCGCGTTGAGGTTTTCGAGAATGCGGTGCATGGCCGGGCCGCCGGTGCCGTTGCCCGCGTCGAGCACCACGCGGATGCGGCGCGGGAAGTGGAACTGGGCGGAGACTTCCGCCACGTAGGGCGTCACCACGTCGGCCGTGGTCTCGGTGCCCTCGCCGGCTTCCAGGTCGCCGGTTTCGATCATGCGGCGGATCTCCTGGATGGCGGCGCCATGAATGGTGGAGGCGCCGCACACCGTCTTGAAGCCGTTGAACTCGGGCGGATTGTGACTGCCGGTGATCATCACCGCGCCATCGGTCTTCAGGTGGAAGACCGAATAGTAGAGCACGGGGGTAGGTACCACTCCGATATCGATGACGTCGCAGCCGCTGGCCTTGAGGCCGCCCATCAACGCGTCGCGCAAGCGCGGCGAACTCAGGCGGGTGTCGCGTCCCAAGGCGATCCGCTTGCCCGCATGGCGCCGCAGGTAGGTGCCGAAGGCGCGGCCGAGTTGCGCAACATCGGGGTCCAGCAACTCGACGCCGGCAGAGCCCCGGATGTCGTATTCCCGAAAAATCGTAGGTTTGAACATGGCGTTTCGTTCTCCAATATAGCGTGGCGTCGCACCTCCAATCCGACCCTCTACCAATAGGATCTCCGCTCCCTCCGCGCCTGCCCCAAGGAGTTCCGTCGAACTTGTTCTTGGTTTTCTCTGCGCTTCCTCTGCGATCTCTGCGTCTCTGCGTTGAAGGCGTCTTCCTCTTTTTTGGTTCCAGCTTCGCCGCGGAATCCGAGACGTATCCCCGAAACGGTGTACTAAGATAACCATAGCCGCGCCACTCATGAAAACCGCCGAACGGCAGTATACGACAATCAGCGGAGTTCCCATCGAGCGGGTCTACGCACCCGGCGAGCTCCCGAACCCGGCGCCCGGAGAGTTCCCCTACACGCGCGGCATCCATCGCGACATGTATCGCGGCAAGCTCTGGACCATGCGCCAGTTCTCCGGCTTCGCCACGCCGGAGGAAACCAACCTGCGCTACCACTATCTGCTGGCGCAGGGGCAGACCGGCCTGTCGGTGGCGTTCGACCTGCCCACCCTGATGGGCTACGACGCCGGCCACGCCTTGAGCGAAGGCGAAGTGGGCAAGTGCGGCGCGCCGATTTCTTCCCTGGAGGATATGGAAATTCTCTTCCGCGGGATTCCGCTGGGCGATGTCTCCGTCTCCATGACCATCAACTCGCCGGCCTCGGTGCTGTGGGCCATGTACCTGGCAGTGGCCCAGCAGCAGGGCGTACCGTGGGCGCGCCTTTCCGGCACCCTGCAAAACGACATCCTCAAGGAATACATCGCGCAGAAGGAGTACATCTACCCGCCGCGCGCTTCCATGCGGCTGGTCACCGACACCATCGAATTCGGCGCCCTGCACACGCCGAAATTCAATCCGGTTTCCATCAGCGGATACCACATTCGCGAGGCCGGCTCCACCGCCGTGCAGGAGCTCGCGTTCACCTTGCGCGACGGCATCGAGTACGTGGATTGGGCGCTCGCCCGGGGCCTGGCGATCGACGATTTCGCCCCGCGTCTCAGCTTTTTCTTCAACGCGCACAACGATTTCTTCGAGGAGATCGCCAAGTACCGCGCGGCGCGCAAGATCTGGGCTCATGCCATGCGCGAGCGCTACGGGGCGCAAAGCGAGCGCAGCCTCAAGCTGCGCTTCCACGCCCAGACGGCGGGGTGCTCGCTCTCCTGGCAGCAGCCGTATAACAACGTGGTGCGCACCGCGCTGCAAGCCATGGCCGCCGTGCTCGGCGGAGCCCAATCGCTGCACACCAATTCGCTCGACGAGGCCTACGCGCTGCCCGGGGAACACGCCGTCACCATCGCCCTGCGCACCCAGCAGGTGCTGGCCCACGAAAGCGGGGTGACCAGCGCCCCCGACCCCTTGGGCGGCAGCTACTTCCTGGAAAAACTCACGCTGGATACCGAAGCCGCGGCCAACACCTATATCCGGCGCATCGACGAAATGGGCGGCATGATCGCCGCCATCGAGGCCGGCTTCCCGCAGACCGAGATCGCCTCGGCCAGCTACCGCTATCAGTGCGAAATCGAATCCGGCCAGCGCACCATCGTGGGCGTCAACCGCTTTCAGAGCGACGCGATTCAAAGTGACGCCGAGCGCATCGAACTGCTGCACGTCGACGAGGCCGGCGGACGGCGCCAGATGGCAAAACTGGCGGCGCTGCGCGCGCGGCGCGATAATGGCAATGTGCAAAAGACGCTGGACGCGCTGCGCCACGCCGCCGAAGGGACGGAGAATACCATGCCGTTCCTGCTGGACGCCGTGCGCGCCTACGCCACCCTCGGCGAGATCTGCGACGCGCTCCGCGGCGTCTTCGGCACCTACCAGGAAACGTCTCACATCTAGACGTCTCAGATATAGACTATGACACGACCCATTCGAGTACTGGTGGCCAAGCCCGGGTTGGACGGCCACGACCGCGGCGCCAAGGTGATCGCCCGCGCCCTCCGCGACGCCGGCATGGAGGTCATCTACACCGGGCTGCGCCAGACCCCGGAGATGATCGTCAGCGCCGCGCTCCAGGAGGATGTGCAAGTGATCGGCCTGTCGATTCTCTCCGGCGCCCACAACGCGATCGTGCCCCGTGTGCTGGAACTGCTCCGCGAGAAGGAAATGACCGACGTGCTGGTGATTGTCGGCGGAATTGTGCCCGACGAAGACGCCGCCGCCCTCAAGAGTCAGGGTGTCGCGGCGGTATTCCAGCCCGGCGCGTCGCTGGAAGCCATCGTTTCGTTCGTCAAGGGCGCAGTGCCGGCCTGACTCGCGAAATCTACTTCGTCGACCTGGCCGCGGCCGTGTTCGAGCTTGCCTGCGGCGCATCCTGTGGATAGAGTGGAGTTGTGACCGC
>JADGNS010000063.1 GCA_017883355.1 Candidatus Solibacter sp. | reverse complement strand
GCCACGTCGGACGTTTTCAGCGGCGATCCCTCCAAGAAGTTCGACGTCGTCTTCGCGGTCGACATGCCGCAACTTTTGGCGGGCGTGGGCATGAAGCCGGCGGACATCGCGCGCATCATGGCCACGGCCGAAGCAAATGCCAAGAAGGGCATCAACGCCGGCGTGAATCCCTTCGCACCGCCCGTGCAGCCGGGGATCGACGATCAGGGCGATAGCGGCGGGCGCGGCCAGCGCGGCGCCGGCGGGGGCGGCGGCGGCGGCCGCCGCAGTCAGGATGGCGGCGCGGCGGGCGCCGACACACAGGGCCGCGGGCAAGGTGGTGGCGATGCGCAGGGCCGCGGCGGCCGCGGCGGCTTCGGCAATATGTCCGACGATGACCGGAAGAAGCTGACGGATTTGCGCCAGAAGATGCAGGCGGCTTCTCCGCCAGAGCGCGAAAAGCTTCAAAAGGAGATGACCGACCTGATGACGAAGGCGGGGATCACCCCGGGCCAGGGCCGCGGTGGCGGCCAGGGGCGCGGCGGACAAGGCCGGGCCGGCGCCGCGGTGGCTGGCATGGATCTCATCGCGGCGATGATGCAGCGCGGCATCACTTCCGGGGGCTTTACCGACGAAGACCGCAAGAACGCCAAATTGCCCTTGCCTCCCGAGCAGGACTCCCAGGTTCAGGTGCTGTTGCGGCCCGGGCTGTTGGCCGACGTCGAAATTCAGGTGGAAAAGCTGCCCGACGTGATCCACCTTCCGGCGCAGGCCGTATTCCAGAAGAACGGCCAGTTCCTGGTCTACGTGCATGGCAAGGACGGCAAGTTCACGCCGCGGCCGGTGCAACTGGTCAAGCAGAGCGAGTCCATGATGGTGATCGCTAGCGGCGTGACGGCGGGCGAGATTGTGGCCATGGCCGACCCAACCGCCAATAAGAAGAACGGCGAGAAAAAGGCCGCGGGCGCGGGCGCCATGGGCGGAATGGGCGGGGGCAAATAGACATGGGACTCTCCAATATCGGTCCTGAATTATTGATGGGGATGGCCAGCCTGTTCGCGCACAAACTGCGCAGCCTGCTGACCATGCTCGGCATGATCTTCGGCGTGGGCGCCGTGGTGGCCATGCTTTCCATCACTGCCGGCGCGCAGAAAGAGATGATGAGTTTCATCGACCAGTTGGGCGTCAACAACATCATCGTGGAAGCCCGGGAGTCGGTGGACCGCAATGAGTTGCAGACCGTGCGCGCGATTTCCCCGGGGCTTTCCTTCCGCGACTTTCGCGCCATTTCCGAGAATGTCTCGGGTCTGGTGGCGATTACCCCGCGAAAGCGCTTCAAACCGCAAAAACTGCTGCCCAAAACCAGCCAGGAGCAGCCGCAGCTCATCGGAGTGTTGCCCAATTTCGTGGAGATCAACAGCCTCAAGATGGTGCAGGGCCGGTTTTTCACCGATGACGAGAACACCGCATCGGCGCCGGTCTGCGTGCTTGGGGAAACCACCAAGGTCAATCTGCTGGGTTACGACAACGCGGTCGGAAAATACGTCAAAGTCAACGACACCTGGCTGCAGGTGATCGGCGTCCTCACCCCGCAGGCCACCAGCGACACCGACGTCGAAGGTGTGCAGGCAATGAACAAGAACAACCTGGTCATCTCGCCGCTCAACACCGTCATGCGCCGCTTTGAGGACAATACCAGCTATCTCAAGGACGAGATCGACGGCATCTACATGAAGGTGGGTCCCGGTGTGGATTCCATCGAGACGGCCAACGTGGTGCGCGCCATTCTGGCCGCCACCCATAAAGACGCGGGCGATTTCACCGTCGTCGTGCCCGCCGGTCTCCTGGAAGAGCGGCGCCGCACGTCGTTCATCTTCGAAATCGTGATGATCTGTATCGCCGGCATTTCGCTCCTGGTGGGCGGCATCGGCATCATGAACATCATGCTCGCCACGGTGCTCGAGCGCACCCGCGAAATCGGTATCCGGCGCGCCATCGGTGCACGCCAGGGCGATATCGTGCGTCAGTTCCTGACGGAGGCGGTGCTCATCTCGATTGTCGGCGGATTGATCGGCATCGCGTTCGGCTTCACCCTGTCGCGGGTCATCGCGACGGCCGCCGGTTGGTCCACCGTGGTGACTACGTCATCCATCGTGGTGGCTTTCGGCGTCAGCGTGTTCATCGGTTTGTTGTTTGGAATTTATCCGGCCGTACAGGCCGCGAAACTGGATCCCATCGAGGCCATTCGTTACGAGTAAGCATATGCTGTTGAGAACCTTAACTACTGGAATTCTGCTGGCGGCGGGCGCGTTTGCGCAGATGTCGTCGTTTCCCAAGCCGTCCTACTTTCGCGAAACGTTTAACAAGACGCAGCCCAAAGTCGAGCTGAAAGACCCGGTGCGCCTGAAGGATTTCGTGGTCGGCGACAAGCTGGAATTGTCGCTCAAGAACTACCTCGCGCTGGTCCTGTCCAACAACACGGACATCCAGTTCCAGATGCTCAGTCTGGAGACGCCCAAGAATGCCATCCAGCGCGCCTTTGGCGTGTGGGATCCCCGCGCCGTGGCGAGCTTTAACACCACCAGGGCGACCACGCCTTCGACCAGCGCCCTGGACGGGGCCACCACCCTAAAGACTCTGAACCAACCGCTGGCCATGAGCGTCTCTCAAACGCTGCCGGAAGGCATCAACTACACGGTCAGTTGGGGCGGGGTTAAGTCCACCAGCAACGCCACGTTCAACAGTTACAACCCGGCGCTTTCCAGCAACCTGGCCATCCAGTTCTCGCAGCCCTTGCTGCAGAACCGCGGGGCCTACGTCAACCGGCTCAACCTGATGACCGCCCGGAGCCGTCTGAAGATCAGCGAATTCGGTTTGAAGGGCCAAATGCTCAATCTGGTCTCGGTCGCCGAGAGCGCCTACTGGGACGTGGTTTCGGCCCGCGAGAGCCTGAAAGTAGCCGAGGGCGCCCGCGACGTCTCGGCGGAGTTCCTCAAGCTTTCCCAAAAGCAGTTGGAGTTGGGCGCCCTTTCGCCGCTGGATATTTATAATCCGCAGCAGCAGTTGGCCACCAACGAAGTTCTCGTGGCGCAGGCCCGGTTCAACCTGACGCAGCGCGAAGACGCCTTACGCAAACAGATCAGCGCCGATCTCGATCCGCAGATCCGCGCGCTGCCCCTCGTGCTCACCGATCTCGCGGACATGCCCGTGGAATCGATCAATTACGACAAAGAGCAGTCCATCCAGTTGGCGATGCAGAATCGCCCGGACCTCAAGCAGGCCACGCAGAGCCTGGATGTGGACGATCTTTCGATCCAGTCGTCGCGCAACGCGCTGTTGCCAAACCTGGCTTTGACCGGCAACTACACCGTCAACGGGCGTGGCGGCATATTCCTTCAAAAGACGAGCGTGTTCAACGAGGGAGTACCCACCTCGGTGCTGAGTTCGATTCCCGGCGGAATCACGGATGCTCTGGGTCAGATGTTCGGTTTTGGGTTCTCGTCGTACCAGTTGGGGCTCCGCCTGACGCTGCCCATCCGGAACCGTGCGGCTTCCGCCGACATGGCCGACGCCATCGTGCGCAAGAAACAGGACACACTGTTTGTGCGCTCCACGCAGCAGACCATCCGCCTGGACATCCTCAACGCCATCACCAACGTGGAATCCAGCAAGGAATCGGTGAAGCTGGCCAAAGTGGCCCGCGATTTCGCCCAAAAGGCGCTGGATGCCGAGAATAAAAAGTACGAGTTGGGCACCGAACTGTCGCAGAACGTGCTGCTGGCGCAGAACGCCCTGGCGCAATCGGAATCCACCGTGGTCACCAACCAGATCGCCCTGCGCAAGAACCTGCTGAACCTGCTGGTTAAGATCGGTACCCTGCTCGACGAGCGCAGTATCGTCATCCAGCCCTAAGCTTCTCCGGCCGAAGGCAGTGGGGCATCTCCCTGGGATGCCCCACTTTCGGTACTTCCCGTCCCACAAGCGGACACCTCAAATTCCCGCCTATCCGCGCTTCCGCCTGAAACGTCATATGTTACGCTTGTCGGCGATTGGCAGGCGCCGTGCCCTTAAGGCATGGGAACCCAAATGGATATACAACGCAAAGACGCCGGCAAGAAGCGGTTGATCCGCCGGATTGTGATCGGAGTGGTCCTGGTGGCGGCCGTGGGCGGCATCAGCGTCGTGGTGAGCCGGTTGAAGCCGGCGGCCCCCTCGGTGGATCTGTCCGTGGTGTGGCCGGACACCGTGAGGCGCGGCCCCATGACCCGCGAAGTCCGCGGTCTGGGGACACTCGTGCCTATCGATACCATGCTGATTCCAGCCACTACCGAAGGCAGGGTGCAGCGTATTCTGATCTATCCCGGCACACCGGTAAAGGCCGATTCCGTGATCATGATTCTGACCAGCCAGGAACTGGAAACGGACCTGCTGAATGCCGAGTACGCCATGAAGGCTGCCGAAGCCGACTATGCCAATTTGAAGGTCACGCTGGAGAAGGCGAACCTGGACATGCAGTCCACCGTGGCGCAGGTGGATGCCGACTTCAACACTGCCAAACTCCAGGGGGACCGCGACGCCGCGCTGGCCAAAGAAGGGTTATTCAGCGAGGTGGACGCCAAAATCTCCGCTGTGAAGGCCGTTCAACTGGGCAGCCGCCTGCAACTGGAACAGAAGCGGATTTCCATCAATTCGTCCGCCGAAGAGGCCCAATTGGCGGCCGCCAAGGTCAGGGTAGATCAGTTGCGCGGGCAGTTCAACCTGAAGAAAAGCCAGGTCGATCAGCTAAACGTACGGGCCGGTTTCGACGGCATGTTGCAGCAGCTTCCCACGCCTCTCTCGCCGGTGGAAGTGGGCCAGAAGGTGGCCGCCGGCACCCCGCTGGGCAAGGTGGCACAGGCCTCCAAGCTGAAAGCCGAGCTGAAAATTGCCGAAACACAAGTAAAAGATGTCGTGATTGGTCAACACGCCATGATCGACACGCGTAATGGTCAGATTGAGGGACGTGTATCGCGCATCGATCCCTCAATCCTCAACGGCACGGTGACGGTGGATGTGGCGCTGATCATGGGCAAGGACGCACTGCCGCCGGGCGTGCTGCGTCCGGATCTGAGCGTGGACGGCACGATCGAGCTGGAGCGGCTCAACGACGTGGTATTCATGGGACGGCCGGTCTTCGGGCAGCAGGAGAGCACGGTGCAGATTTTCAAACTGGAGCCGGACGGCAAGTACGCCAACAAGGTGAAGGTGGTATTGGGACGCAGTTCGGTGAGCACCATCGAAATCAAGGACGGACTCAAAGTGGGCGACCGGGTGATTCTCTCCGATATGTCCGCCTACGACAGTTACGAACGAATTAAGTTGAACTAACGTTTCTCGAGTTTCGTAAAAGGGGTAAATGACAATGGAAAACGGCTCGCAACCGCTGATTAGACTGGACGCCGTGAGCAAGGTTTTCGTGACCGATGAAGTGGAGACTCACGCCCTGCAGAGCGTTCACTTCGACGTAAAGAAAGGGGAATACCTTTCGATTTCCGGTCCTTCCGGCTGCGGAAAATCGACCCTGCTCGCCATCCTCGGGCTGCTGGATACGCCGACGGACGGCACTTACTATCTGAACGGGAAGCCGGTTACCGGCCTCAAGCTGAGCGAGCGGGCGCGCATCCGCAACCGCGAAATCGGCTTTATCTTCCAGGCCTTCAACCTGATCGGCGATCTTACCGTGTACGAGAACGTGGAACTGCCGCTGACTTACCGCGGCATGCCGGGCGCGGAGCGCAAACGGCGCGTGCAGGAGGCGCTGGAGCGCGTCGGCATGAGCCACCGCATGAAGCACTACCCGTCGCAACTTTCGGGCGGCCAGCAGCAGCGCGTGGCCGTGGCTCGCGCCTTGAGCGGCGATCCGCTGATCCTGCTGGCCGACGAGCCCACCGGGAACCTCGATTCGGCTAACGGCGAGGCGGTAATGAGCCTGCTCCGCGAGTTGCATGCCGCCGGGTCCACCATCTGTATGGTTACGCACGATCCGCGATATGCCGACTTCGCGGACCGCCAGGTACGGCTGTTCGATGGCCGGGTTGTGGAAGAGAACATCGAATCGGCCAAGCACTGAGCGGCGCATTCCGGCGCCGAATGAAGGGGGGGCGATGACTGCAAGACTTCGGGCAACGAGTGTACTGCTGCTGGCCCTGGCCGCCGGCGGTTTGCACGCCACGTCGATCGGGATGCCGCGGGCGGACTTTCGCGCCAGCTACGCGCTAGCGCCTAACGGGCGCGTGGCGATTCAAAACCTTTACGGCGACGTGCAGATCACCGCTTGGGACCGCGACGAGGTGCTGGTGGAGGCCACCAAGCATTCCACCGATGCCGGCCGTCTCAACGACGCCCAGATCGTGGTGGACACCTCGGCGGGCATGGTCTCGATTCGCACCCAGTATACGGGTGGGGATGCCGAGCACCCGGCCAGCGTGGAGTACCACATCAAGGTACCGCGCGGCGCCAATCTGGAAAACGTGAAGCTGGTCAACGGCGGGCTGTCCCTCAGCGGCATGAGCGGCCCGGTGAAGGCATCCTCCGTGAACGGCAGCATCAGGGCCGAGAGAATGGCAGGCCAGGTGGAACTTTCCACGGTGAACGGTTTTCTGGATGCCGCCTTCCAACGAATCAGCAAGTGCCACCCGATCTCGCTCAGTTCGGTCAACGGGCCGATCAAGGTTTCGCTGCCTTCCGGCGCCGGCGCCAACGTGAGCGCGCACAACCTCAGCGGCGGGATCGATGCCGATTTCGGACGCGCCTGGAGGGCCCCGGGCGGCCACCGTCTGGAAGCCGCGGTCAACGGCGGCGGCACGCAGATTCGTGTGCACAACGTCAACGGCGGGATTTCGATCCACTCCCGCTGGAACCCGCGCGCGTTGCCCTCGATTTCGTAAGTTCCCCGGGGTCTAGCCCTGCCAGTACGCTTTCTGCTAACCTGACAGGCCATGCACTTTTCCGGGCAGGATGTGCGGTATGGGGTCCGCAGGTTGGCCAAAGCGCCGGCGTTCACCACCGTTGCGCTGCTTACCCTGGCGCTCGGAATGGGCGCCGCCACTGCCATCTTCAGCGTTGTGGACACGGTGCTGCTCAAGCCGTTGCCGTTTCGCGAGGCGGAGCGCCTGCTGGTGATTTGGGAGAAGAACCCCTCGCAGAATGGCTATAAACTGTACGTCGCGCCGACCAATTTCCTGGCGTGGCAAGAGCGGATCCGCTCCGTGGAGCAGATGGCGGCATTGCAGGAGAACGTGCGGGTAAACCTCACCGGCGGTCCCAACGGGCACATTGACCCGGAGGAACTCAAGGCGGAGCGCGTCACGGCCAGTCTGTTCCCGCTGCTCGGTGTGCAGCCCAAAGTGGGGCGTACGTTCCGTCCCGGGGAAGATCAGCCCGGGCGCACCGGCGTTGCGATGCTGAGCTACTCGTTGTGGCAACGCCGCTTTGCCGGCGACCCGGGAATCGCGGGTAAGACGATCCGGCTGCGCGACCAGCCCTACACGGTGGTGGGGGTCTTGCCGCCGGATTTCGCGGTGATGACGGCCGGGGTCGATGTATTCATTCCGCTGGACCTGAATCCCGCCGATGCACGCACCAACAACGGCCGATTCCTCACCGTGATTGCGCGCCGCCGCGCCCCGCTCGAGCAGGTGCGCGCCGAACTCGATTCCCTGGGCGCGGAGATGGACCAGTCGCTGCCGGCGCTGGATCGGGGCTGGCGTCCCTCGGCATTCGAACTGGAAGACGAACTGGTGGGCGGCGTGCGGCGGGCGCTTTGGGTGCTGATGGCCGCCGTGGGATGCCTGCTGCTGATGGCATGCGTGAATGTGGCCAACCTGCTACTGGCGCGCGGCGCCACGCGCCGCAAAGAGATGGCGCTGCGTTGCGCCCTGGGAGCGGGCCGCGGGCGCATCGTCGCGCAATTGCTCACCGAAAGCCTCGTGTTGGCCCTGGGAGGCGGCGCGTTGGGCTTGTTGCTGGCCGCGGGGGCGATCTACATTTTGGCCCACGCCGGGCCGGCCAGCGTGCCGCGTCTGGCGCTGGTGGCCCTCGATCGCCGGCTGTTCGAGTTCGCCCTGGCGGTTTCGCTCGGGACCGGGATTCTGTTCGGTCTGGCGCCCGCCCTGCATGGCTCGGGAACCAACCTCAGCGCCGCGTTGAACGAAGGCGGCCGCAGCGGCACCGCCGGACGCGCCGGACGCCGCTTGCGCAATATCCTGGCGATCGCGGAGGTGGCGCTGGCGGTGGTGGTGCTGATCGGCGCGGGCCTGCTGATGCGGAGCTTCATCCGGCTGCGCGGCGTGGACCCGGGGTTCCAGCCGGCAGGGGTGCTGACCGTCCGCATCCCGCTGTCCGGACGCAATGCCGCGCTGGACCGGCGGATCGCCTTCTTCCAGCAATTGTCGGAGCGTATCGCCTCCCTGCCCGGCGTGCGCGCGGTGGGCGCGGTCAACGTTCTGCCCCTCACCGGTTTCGGTCAGGGCACCAGTTTCGCCGTGCAGGGACGCCCCGCTCCGGAAGCGGGACAGCGGCCGATAGGGCTTTCGCGCTCGGTCACGCCCGCGTATTTCGGAGTCATGCGGATTCCTCTGCTGGCTGGGCGGGTCTTGGCCGATTCGGATACCGCCCTCTCGCCGCCGGTGATCGTGGTGAACCAGACGCTGGCGCGGCGCTTCTGGCCGGGTGCGAGCGCCGTCGGCGGGCGCATCGCGGTCGACCAGATCGCCGGGCGCGTGGCGGAAATCGTGGGCGTCGTCGCCGACGTGAAGGCCGACCGCATGGATGGCCAGGACTGGCCCGCCATCTATCATCCGTACGCCCAGAGGCCTACGCCATCGGCGACGCTGGCCGTCCGCACCGTCGGGCCGCCGCTGGCGCTGGCCTCGGCCGTGACCCGCGAAGTGCGTCAATTGGACCCGGACCAGCCGGTGGCGGATGTTCGAACCATGGAAGAAGTGGTCAATCTGGCGGTGGCCGGAGCGCGCTTCAACACCGTGCTTCTGGTGAGTTTCGCGGGGGCGGCGTTCCTGTTGGCCGCCGTCGGCATCTACGGGGTCATCTCCTACGACGTCAGCCAGCGCACCAACGAGATCGGCATCCGTATGGCACTCGGGGCGCAACCCCAGGACGTGCGCCGGATGATTCTGGGACAAGGCGCGCGCCTGGCCGTCTATGGCATTGGGGCCGGCCTGCTCGGGGCCAGTGTGTTGACGCGTTGGATGGGCACCATGCTCTTCGGCGTCAATCCGACCGATGTCTGGACTTATACGGCGGTTTCGATTTTACTGGCAATCGTGGCGCTGGGGGCCAGCTACATACCCTCGCGCCGGGCGATGCTGCGGGATCCGGTCATCGCCCTGCGGCACGAATAGGAAAACTCATGATCATACTGCGCAATCTGGAGAAGTTTTACGAAGGCGGCTACGGCAGAAGCTATGTGCTGCGCCGCGTCAACGTGGAAATCAAGGAAGGTGAGTTCGTCACCATTATGGGTCCGTCCGGGGCGGGGAAGTCCACCCTGTTGAGCATCCTCGGAATGCTGGATGGCGCCTGGACCGGGGAATTTGAGTTCGTCGGCCAGTTGGTTCACCGCATGAAGCCCAAGGACCGCGTCGAGCTGAACAAGAAATACATCGGCTTCGTGTTTCAGAGCTACCACCTGATCGATAACCTGACGGTGTACGAGAACCTCGACATTCCGCTCTCGTACCGCAACGTGAAGGGCAGCGAACGCGCGTCCATGGTGTGCGACACGCTGGACCGCTTCCACATCGTCGGCAAGCGCGACCTCTATCCTAGCCAGCTTTCCGGCGGCCAGCAGCAACTGGTAGCCGTGGCGCGCGCCGTCATCGCCCATCCCAAGCTGATTCTGGCGGACGAGCCCACCGGCAATCTGCACTCCAGCCAGGGCAAGGAGATCATGGAGCTGTTCAAGAAATTGAACGACGAGGGCACCACCATCGTGCAGGTGACCCATTCGGTGGACAATGCGGCTTACGGCAATCGCGTCATCCAACTGGCCGATGGCTGGGTGGTGAGCGGAGCCAGCCAAGGCAGCCAAGGGGACAGACGAGACTGACATGAATTTCCGGCGCCTTTTGCCGGAAATTCATGTCAGTCTCGTCTGTCCCCGGTGTCCGGTCCTCCGCGCCGTGCGCCTGCGCTACAATGGCCCTTCGTCATGCAGGTACTCCAGGCGGGGCAGCACAAGTTTATCTATCTCGAACTCCAGCCGGAGATGGTGGCCAGTATTGCGCGGCAGGCCGGGTTCGAAACCCGGGTTAAAGACTCGCCCCGGACCATCCATCTCGACTTGAGCGCCCCGGTGCGCGAGGGCCCATTATTGCTCTTCGATGCGGCCGACCCGGCCAATCTCGGCTGGTTCTCGCGCTGCCAGTTCTACGTCGACGGGCGCACCGGAAGCATCATGCAAACCCCGATGACGCTAGGCAACAAGCGCGATCGCTCCGGCAAGGCGCAGCTTCACGCCGTGCGGCTCTCGATCTGCAAGGAACTGCCCGCCACCTTCCGCCTGCCCGGCAACCAGCCGCTGACCGAGCAGGTGTTCTATCACCTGTTCCTGAACTTTCTGAACGCGCTGACCAAGAACGGCGTCGCCGTCTGCGGCGCTGGTTCCATCCAGCCGCTGGCCGGGCGCACCGAAACCATCGGCCCGCGGAATTAAGTGGGATAAATCTCCGCCTTGTCAATCCGAGCGCAGCTCGGACATCTTCCGCGCCTAAACCACGCCTTGCGCACGCTGTACTGCCGCCTCCACCACCGCTTCGACCTCACTCCGGTATTCGGCGAGCAGTTCCGGGGTGGTGGCTTCAAAGCGCATCACCAGGACGGGCTGCGTGTTGGACGCCCGCACCAGGCCCCAACCATGCGGAAACAGCACGCGCACGCCATCCACATCCACGGTCTGATGCCGGGCGCGCAGGATGGCGACGGCCTCGGCGACCACGGCGAACTTGAGCTCGTCGGGACAATCGAAGCGGATCTCGGGCGTCACCACCGTGACCGGCAGGTCCGCCAGTTGGTGGGAGAGCGGCCGGCCGGAAT
>JADGNS010000062.1 GCA_017883355.1 Candidatus Solibacter sp. | reverse complement strand
CTGATCCGGCGGCTCGCGGAGTAGAATGTCAGTAAAGGTGGGGAAAGTAAATACACCGTTGCTTATTAGTTGTGGGGCGGGCAATCTTGCCCGCAGCCGCCTTGCTGGCGGCTCTGACGGGCCATGCGCCCACGGAAAGCGCCGGCTGAAAGCCGGCGGCAGCCAGGATTGGCTGCCCCACAATTCCTCCGGCGAATGGACAGCATCCCATGACTAGACGAACTGCGGGTATCGCGCTGGGAGTACTGTTGGTCAACAGCGCCTATCTTGCGGCGTTCGCCCAGCCCACGATTTTCTACATGGGCAACGTGCTGTTGCACCTGGGCCTCGGGCTGGGTCTGATGGTGGTCGCCGCGATTTGGGCGCGGCGGCGGCCGGTGGAGTGCGGCGCGTTTTTGCTTGCGGGACTGCCGGCAATTTTTCTCGCGGTGCGCGGCAACACGATGGATCATCGTTGGGCGCTGTGGCTGCACATTCTGCTCGCCTTGATTTTTGTGGCGATCGTGGGCCTGCGCCTCTTCCATCACGGCGCTCCGCGCGCCTGGCGGATAGCTTTCGTGACCGCCGCCGCCGCGCTCGTGCTGCTGCCCGCGGGCAGCGCGCTTTACCAGCGGGCGCGACCTAATCCGAACGACCGCATACAGAACCCGCTGGTGGCGCCGGTCTCGATGGACCAGGAGGGCGCTGGCCGGCACTCGCCCTTTGCGCCATCGTCGGCGCAGACCAATACCGGCGCCATCATCCCGTCGAACTTCTTCATGGACTCCGAGGCCTGCGGGGCTTGCCATAAGGATATCTACGAGCAGTGGAAAGGCTCCATGCACCACTTCGCCTCGTTCAACAATCAGTTCTACCGAAAGTCGATTGAGTACATGCAGGACGTGGTGGGAACGCGCCCCAGCAAGTGGTGCGCGGGATGTCACGATCACGCGGTGTTCTTCAACGGACGGTTCGACCGCCCCATCAAGGAACAGATCGACACGCCGGAAGCCCAAGCCGGCCTTGGTTGCATGTCGTGTCACGCCATCGTGCATGTGGGCAGCAGCATGGGGAACGGCGATTTCACGGTGGAATATCCGCCGCTCCACGAACTGGCCTCGAGCAAGAATACCTACATCCGCGCCATCGACTACTTCCTGACTTACCTCAACCCAAAGCCGCACAAGGCCACCTTCATGAAGCCCTTCATGCGGGAGCAATCGGCGGAGTATTGCGCGGCCTGCCACAAAGTGCATCTGGACGTTCCGGTCAACAGTTACCGCTGGATTCGCGGCTTCAACGATTACGACAACTGGCAGGCCAGCGGCGTTTCCGGACAGGGCGCGCGCTCCTTCTACTATCCGCCCAAGACTTCGGCCTGCTCGGATTGCCACATGCCGCTGGTGGCGTCGAAGGATCCGGGCAACCGTGACGGCAAAGTCCATTCACATCGCTTTCCGGCGGCGAACATGGCGGTGCCGCAAGCCAATCAGGACGAGGCGCAGATGCGCGCCACGGAGCAGTTTCTGAAATCCGGTTTCATCACGGTGGATATCTTCGCCGTGTCGCCGGCCGGCGATAGCGCGGGGCAGACGGCCATGCAGCGGCGCAGCGAGACGGTGCAGGCCATGTCCACGTTCGCCGTCGGCGAAGAGGCCGAGCAGAGTGCGGCGGCGGTGATTCGCGAGGTCGGCAAGGTGTCGGCCCCGGTGGGCGTGGCGGGCACTGCGCTAAGTCCCGGGAGTACAGCGCGCGTCGATGTGGTGGTGCGGACGCGCAAGATCGGCCACTTCTTCCCGGGTGGGACGGTGGACGCGTTCGACGTGTGGCTGGAATTGCAAGCCAAGGATGCCACCGGGCGCATCGTGTTCTGGAGCGGCAGTGTGACGGAAGATGGCAAGGGACCGGTGGAGGCGGGGGCGCACTTCTACCGCTCCTATCAACTCGATGGCGACGGCAACCCGATCGATAAGCGCAATGCGTTTCAGTCGCGCAGCGTTTTGTATGTGCGGCTGATTCCGCCCGGCGCAGCCGATGTGGCGCACTTTCGCGTGCCCGTGCCGCGCGATGCCAAGGGGCCCATCCAATTCACGGCGAAGTTGAACTACCGCAAATTCTCGCGGTATTACACGCAGTACGCTTATGCCGGGCAGCCCAAGCCGGGACAGGATCCGGCGCTATTGACGCGCGATCACAACGGTATGGAGTACTCCTTCGACGCGGCTTCCATTCCGGCGAACGTGTCCGGCAAGATCCGCGACCGCATTCCGGATCTGCCGATTGTCACGCTGGCTGAGGCCAAGGCGGCCATCCCGCTGGGCGAGAGTACCTGGACGCCGGTGGTGCGGAAGCAGGATCGGGAACGCTGGAACGATTGGGGCATCGGACTGCTCCTGCAGGGCGATCTGAAGGGCGCGGAGTACGCCTTCCGCAAGACCACGGAAGCCGAACCCGAGTACGCCGATGGATGGCTCAACGTGGCGCGGGCGCTGATCCAGGAGGGCGAGACCGATGCCGCCAAGCCGTATCTCGCCAAGGCGCTGGCGCTCAATCCGGAGTTGGGCCGCATCTGGTTTTTCCAGGCGGCCGTGCAGAAGGCGGACGGAGATTACGATGGCGCGCTGCAATCGCTGGAGAAGACGCGCGGCAAATACCCGCGGGACCGGGTGGTGCTGAATCAGATCGGGCGGCTGTTGTTCTTGAAACGGGATTACGCGGGAGCGGTGGCGGTGTTGCGGCAGGTGGCCGGCGTAGACCCCGAAGATGTGCAGATGCATTACACGGCGATGCTGTGCTATCGCGGTCTCGGCGATGAGGCGGCGGCCCATCGCGAAGAACTGCTCTTCCGGCGTTTCAAGGCGGACGAAGCCTCGCAATCCATTACGGAGCGGCGGCGCAGGCAGAAGCCCGAAGACAACAACGAGCGGCAGGCGGTCCACGAACACGAGAGCGCCATCAAGGGGACGTTGCCATGAGGTGGGTTGGCGCGGCGCTTCTCTTTTCGCTGGCCGCGGCGAGGCTTCTTCTCCCGGCCGTAGCCCCCTACACCGGACCGGTCTTCACCGACGTGACGGCGCAGGCAGGCATCCGCTTCGTCCACAACAGCGGCCGGGCCGGCAAGAAGTATCTGCCGGAAACGTTGGGATCGGGGTGCGCGTTCTTCGATGCGGATGGCGACGGCTGGCCGGACATACTGCTGGTCAACAGCAAGGACTGGACGCCGCGCGGGCGCCGCTCCACCGCCGCGCTCTATCGCAACAATCATAACGGCACCTTCACGGACATCACGGCGGGCAGCGGCCTGGACGTAGAGATGTACGGCATGGGTGTCGCGGTCGCGGACTATGACAATGACGGCCGCGAAGACGTGTACATCACGGCGCTGGAGGGCGACCGCCTGTTTCACAACCTGGGCAACGGCAAGTTCGCCGATGTCACCAAAGCCGCCGGCATCGAGAATGCGAATTTCGGCGCCAGCGCCGCGTGGCTGGATTACGATCGCGACGGCAAACTGGACCTGTTCGTCGCCAACTACGTGCAGTGGACGCCCAAGAACGATCTGTGGTGCTCGCTCGACGGCGCCACGAAATCCTATTGCACCCCGGAATCCTACAAAGGCACGCGGTCGCGCCTTTTTCACAATCTGGGTGGGGGGAGATTCGAGGACGTGACGGATGCTGCCGGCGTGGGCGACCCCACCAGCAAGTCGCTGGGCGTGACCGTGCTGGACTATAACGGCGACGGGTGGCCGGACCTTTTCGTGGCCAACGATACGCAGCCCAACAAACTGTATCGCAACACCGGGAAGGGCGGCTTTGTGGAAAGCGGCATGGCCGCCGGCGTGGCCTATGGCGAAGATGGCGTGGCGCGCGGCGCGATGGGCGCCGATGCCGGCGATTATGACGGCAGCGGCCGTCCGCATCTGTTGGTCGGCAACTTCTCTAACCAGATGCTGGGGCTGTATCACAACGAAGGCAACGGGTTGTTTGTGGATGAAGCGCCGTCCTCCTCGGTGGGCCGCGCCAGCCTGCTTTCGCTTACCTTCGGCACGTTTTTCTTCGACTACGATCTGGACGGGACGCCGGATATTTTCGCGGCCAACGGCCATATCGAGGAAGAGATCGGGAGGGTGCAGCCCAAGGTGAGTTACCGGCAGGCGCCCATGCTCTTTCGCAATCTGGGCAATCACAAGTTCGAGAATGTGAGCGCGCAGATGGGCGCCGCGTTCAACCGTCCGATTGTGGCGCGCGGCGCCGCCTATGCGGATTTCGACCGCGACGGCGATCTCGACATTCTGATCTCCACCAACCACGGTCCCGCGTACCTGTATCGCAACGATGGCGGCAACCGCAACCACTGGCTGAACGTGCGCCTGTCGGGGACGAAGTCGAATCGCGACGGCATCGGCGCCGTGGTGCGTGTACAGAGCGGGGCGGGGAAGCAGTGGAATATGGTGCGGTCCGGCTCCAGTTACTGCTCGGCCAGCGACCTGGCGTTGACCTTCGGGCTGGGTAAGAGTGCCGCGGTGACGCTCGAAGTGGAGTGGCCCAGCGGCATACGGCAGCAATTCGCCAACGTGTCCGCCGATCAGTTCCTCACGGTGGACGAAACGCGCGGCATCCTGCCGCGAAAGTAGGGTGATATCCTCGAACTGATGGCAGACCATTCGATCAGCGACGTCGGCGGCACATCGGGAGGCTTAGGCACGTTTGTTCTGGGCTTCGGCATGACTTGTGTGGGAGGCTACCTGCTCTCCAATCAGGTGGTGGTGGCCAGTTCCTACTGGAATTTCTATGGCGGCAATACTTTCGGCATCACGCTGGTGCCCATGTTGATTGGCATCGGCATCCTGTTCTTTGGGGGACGCAGCGGCATCGGCTGGCTGCTGACCGCGGGCGGGGCGCTCTTTATTCTGGCGGGCGTGATCGCCAACCTGCACATCTATTTTCAGCCGACCAGCCTGTTCAATACGCTGGTCATGCTGATCCTGCTGGTAGGCGGACTGGGTCTGATTGCGCGCTCCCTCCGGCCGCATCGCGACAGCGCGTCCGAGTAACTGTGACCCCGGTCACAGGAATTCCCTGCCACCGGTGGGAAGCTGGAAGCATGAAAGAAGAAGCAACCGTTCCAGCGGCCGAGTCGTACGTCTACATGCGGGATCTCCGCCAACAGGCCAAAGTCCCCGAGAATGGCATACTCAGCCAGACCTTGCACGGCGATGAGCGGAGCAAGGTGATTCTGTTTGGCTTCGCCGCCGGCCAGGAGCTTTCCGCCCACACCGCTCCCTACCCGGCCACCCTCCTTTTTCTCAAAGGCGACGCCAAGCTCAAACTGGGCGCCGAGGAACAGGAGGCTACCGAAGGCACCTTCGTCTACATGCCGCCCTACATGGAGCATGGGATCAAGGCCCATAACGAGGTGGTCATGCTGCTCACCATGATTAAGGGCGTTCCGCCCGTGGCGGCCTGAGGCAGCGGAGTTCACACCCTTTTCCGTACCATTGCTCCGCCTAGCAGGAGCACGGCACAGAGCAGATTGCATGCGGCCGCCCAGTAGAGGGTGTGCGCCCCCAGTTCGTCGAGCGCCGGCAGCGGCAGCAGACTGTGGCCCGGACCGGCGGCATACAGGAACCCCATCAACGACAGCAGCAGGAAGATCGCGCCGGCGGCGGACTGGGCAATCCGCCCGGCCGGAACCGCCGGCCGCGCGCGTGCCGGGGCCACCGCTTTCGGAAACGCCAGGGACAGGAAGATGGAGACGGCAATCACAGCGCTGATGATCCCGAGCGACACCCCGATCGGGAATCTGCCCCCGTAGAGGTGGTCCAGCCACACCATCTTCAGGCCGACAAACACCAGCACCAGGGCCAACCCGTGCTTCAAGACGTGGAAGCGATCCATGGCGCCGGCCAGCAGGAAAAACATAGCCCGCAGCCCGAGCACGGCGAATACATTGGATGTGTAAACCACGAACGGCTCGCGGGTGACCCCGAAGACCGCCGGTACCGAGTCCACCGCGAACAGCAAATCCGTGGTTTCGAGGAAGAGAAGAACCACCATCAGCGGTGTGATGTGGCGGATTCCGTTCACCGTGACCAGGAAGCGGGATCCGTGAAGCTCGCCGGTAACCGGGAAAAAGCGGCGGACCCACCGGATCACCAGGCTGTCGTCCGGGTCGAGTTGTTGTTCCTTCTGCACCGCCATGCGGATTCCGGTCACGATCAGGAAAACACCGAACAGAATCATGATCCACTCAAAGCGGACCAGGGCGCTGCCGGCGGCGATAAAGAGTCCGCGAAAGATCATGGCGCCCAGAACGCCGTAGAACAGCACTTTGTGCTGATATCGCAGCGGGACCGCGAAGTAGCGGAACACCAGGGCGAACACGAACATGTTGTCCACCGAGAGCGATTCCTCCACCACGTATCCCGCCAGAAACTCCAGGCTCAGTTGCCGGCCAACGGCTGGGGAATGCCGGGCGGCGGCGAACAGATACAGGGCATAACTGAAAGCCAGCGCCAGCGAGATCCACACCGCGGTCCAGATCGCCGCACTGCGAAACGAGATGGGACGATCCTGGCGGTGGAAGGCCAGGTCGATGGCGAGCAGGATCGCCACCAAGCCGGTGAAGGCCAGATACAGCCACCAATAGTCCGCGAAGGGAAAGAGAGCGACGTTCACGTCCATGAGGTTATGCACGTCACAGGCCAGTCCGGAGCATGTACGTTAGACTGGTCCTTTGACGAAGGAACGCCAGCGGGGTGCGGCACGAAACCACAATTCGCACACGTGTAGGCGCTGTCGGCGCGGCTATCGTGGCCATCAGCGTGCTTCACCAGGTGACGCCGGTAGCCATGTTGCACTGGCACAACGCCTTCCAGAATCTCTACTACCTGCCGATTGTGTTCGCCGGGCTGAGCTTCGGATGGGTGGGCGGCCTGGCCACGGCGCTGCTCGCCGCCCTCTCCAACGCGCCCCACAATTTCGCCACCTGGACCACGTCTCCGAACTACGCCATCGATCAACTCTGGGAAATCCCCCTCTTCTGCGCCGCGGGCGCGTTGACTGGAGTGCTGGCCGAACGGGGACGCCGCCAGCGCGCGGAGTTGGAACGCACCACCAACCGCCTGACTGAGGTATACCGCAAACTGCAGGACAATTTCGACAGCATGAAACGGGCCGAACGCCTGTTCGCTCTGGGACAACTTTCGGCCGGACTGGCCCACGAAGTGCGCAATCCACTGGCCAGCATCGCCGGCGCGGCGGGAATCCTGCAACGCAATCTCCGCCTCGGGGCGAAGGACGGCGAGTGCGTCGAAATTATTGCCAAGGAGTGCCGCCGGTTGAACAATCTGCTCACCCACTTTCTGGATTTCGCCCGTCCGCGCGCCCCTAAGTACCAGGCCATCGAGGCCGCGAGTCTCTTCGATTCGGTGCTCCAACTGGCGGCGCACGCCGCCGGCCGGCAACCCATTACCCTCCGCAAGGAAGTGGACGCCGCACTGACGCCGTTCGAAGGCGACCCGGAATTGCTCACCCAGGTTCTGCTCAACCTGCTCATCAACGCGATCCAGGCGATGCCCGAAGGGGGCGAGGTGCACCTCTCCGCCATACCGCGCGACGGACGCGTCCTCATCCAGGTGAGGGACCAGGGTTGCGGAATCGCCGCCAGAGATCGCGACCGCATCTTCGATCCGTTCTTCACGACCAAGGAGACCGGGTCCGGGCTCGGCCTCTCGGTGGCGCATCAGATTGTGGAACAGCACGGCGGCATCCTCAGCGCCGAAGCCAACCCGGACAAGGGCACTACTTTTTCGGTTCTGTTGCCGGTGGATCACGAAAGGCAGAATGAAACATATAACCATACTGGTGGTGGATGACGACGACAGCCTGCGCCGCATCACCCAGATGCAACTTCAGGAAGCCGGCTATTCCGCCACCACCGCCGCCAACGGCGATGAAGCGCTGCGCTCGATCGAGGAGCATACCCCGGCGCTGGTCATCACCGACCTGAAGATGCCCGGAATCTCCGGACTCGACCTGCTGAAGAAGGTTCGGGAGCAGTATCCGCAAACCGCCGTCGTCATGGTTACGGCATTTGGAACCGTCCAGACGGCGGTGGCGGCCATGAAGGCCGGAGCCTACGACTACATCACCAAGCCGATCGATTACGAGGAACTCATGATGGTGGTGAGCCGCGCCGTGGAGCATCAGCAATTGGTGGAGGAAGTGCGCAGCCTGCGCGCCAGCCTGAATCAGAAGTATGGATTTGAGAGCATCATCGGACAATCGAAAGTGCTGCTGCACGTGCTGGAAATGGCCGCCCGCGTGGCGCAGCGCGATTCCACCGTGCTGATCCGCGGCGAAACCGGCACCGGCAAGGAACTGCTGGCGCGCGCCATCCATCAGAACAGCCGCCGCAAAGACCAGCCGTTCGTCACCATCAACTGCGGCGCCATTCCCAAGGACCTGATGGAATCGGAACTCTTCGGCCACGTTAAGGGGTCGTTCACCGGTGCTTTTGCCCCCAAGCGCGGCAAGGTGGAGAGCGCCGATGGCGGCACGCTGTTCCTCGACGAAATCGGCGAGTTGCCGGTGGAACTCCAAGTGAAGCTCCTGCGCCTGATTCAGCAAGGCGAAATCGAAAAGGTAGGCGCCCCCGCTCCGCTTAAAGTGGATGTTCGCATCATCGCCGCCACTCACCGGAATCTGCAAAACCTGATCGAAGACGGGGCGTTTCGCGAAGATCTGTACTACCGCCTGGCGGTGATCCCGCTCGAACTGCCGCCGCTGCGCGAGCGCGCCGAGGATATCTCCGAACTGGTGCAAGTGCTCTTTGTCAAAGCCAGACAGAAGCACAACCTTCCGAATCTCAGGCTGCCGCCGGGGTTAGTGCCGCACTTCAGCGGGTATCGGTGGCCCGGCAACGTGCGCGAACTGGAGAACATCATCGAGCGGCTCACCGTGCTCTCCGTGGGCGATGAGATCCGGCTCGGCGATCTGCCGGACTTTCTGCGCTGCGAAACGCCGTTGCCGGACACCGTCCATTTCGAGCTGCCGCCGCAGGGCGTCAGTCTGGAAGCGATGGAGAAGGAGATGATCCTGCAAGCGCTGCGCAAGTTCGATTGGAACCAGACAAAAGCCGCGGCATTTCTGGATTTGAGCCGGCGTACCCTGATTTACCGGATGGAGAAGTTCGGCTTCCACAAGGCCCCGGGCGAGACGTCAGCCGAAGACTGAAAGCGTACAGTCCGGGCTGCGATCTATCCCAAATCGGACAACCAGGATACCGCTCCCCCACGGTCTCGGCTCGGACTGCGGCATCGTGGCCCGGATCGGAGCCGCGACCGCGAGTGGACCCGCACTTGCACCTGTTCCCGTGAACAGGGACGAACCATGGCTGACGAACCCGCAACCACCACATATTCCATCCCGGAGCCTTTCGATGAGGCAGTCAGATCGCTGCGCCGCGTCCTGGCCGACGCCGGTCTGAAGATCACTGGAGAATTGGATCTTTCCGGGCGCCTGCAACGCAGGCTGTTGGTCGACACGCCGCCCTGTCTGGTTCTGTTTGCGGGCCCCGCGCCGCCTGTGCTGCTTTGGCCTTCCGGGCATCCCGGGACCGCCGCCCTCACCCCCCTTCATATCGTGGTCTCCGCCCGCGGTTTACAGACGGAGGTCCACGTTTTAAGGATCCCGCTGCCCCAGGACGGCGAGGCGGACGCCTCCGCGATGGCTGTGCTGGGCCGGTTTCGCGCACAGCTTTCGCAAGCCATCGAGAAGATCGGCATGCGCGCCGTCCTCGGGGGCTGACCACGTATGTCTGGCGTGCGCAAACATCTACGGATCTGCGTTGGTTTCCTGGCATTGCTGGCGGGCGCTATTCTGGCGTTGCCGTTGGTGCCCGGCCCCGGCATTCCCCTCATGCTGGTCGGGTTGGTGCTGCTCAGCAGCCATTTCACCTGGGCGAAACGCTGTCTCGATTGGGCCAAACTGAAATGGCACCGCCTGCGGCCGGATTAGGAGTGGCCCTGTACTTGCGCTACCAGCATACGAAGGGACACCATGAGCGCCGCGGCAGCCGGACACACATACGCCATCGAAGAGCGCTTTGACAAGGCGCTGAAGTTGGTGCGCGGAGCCCTGAAGGCGTACGACCTGGAGATTGTCGGCGAGATGGACATGCCCGCCAGTTGGCTTGGAGAATCCCGCAAAAGGCCGGCACGATGCCGGGTTCTGCTGGTGGATTGTCCTCTTTTGGTATTTGAAGGTTTGGCTTTGGACCGCGCGGCTGGGGTCTATTTCCCGTTGCACGTGCTACTGGCTTCGGACGGTGTCCGGACCCGCGTCTCCACCGTCAAGCCGTCGGGCGTTTTCGATGCCAGGCTGCCCGCCGGCGCGGCCGAACCCGTTGACCGTCTGGAAGCCCGCATCGCGCGCGCTCTCGAGCCCCTGGCAGAGGGTGAAAGAGCAATGCCGTAACTCACACGAAGGAGGTCGCAAAATGTTCGATAGCTTAACCGACAAAATCCGCGAGGCTGAAGACGCTTCGGAGGCGCCTGCGAGGCGCTGGCTCCGCTATGTGGGAATCTTGATGGTTTCCATGCTGGCGTTTGGAGCCCTGTACGCGGGCATTCTGTTTCTCGAATAAGGAGTCAAAATGGACGTCAAAACGCTTCAGGGGCATTTGCTCGCGCTGGCCACGCTGAATGAAACGGGTGCGCCAGTGGTCAGTTGCTATTTGAATCTGGAACGAGGGCCGTTGGCCTACCGCAGCGCGCTTGATGCCCGCGTGGAGTTGCTGCGCAGATCGCTTCCGGAGCCGCGGCGCAGCCAGGTGGCAGCGGCCATGGAACCGATTGAGGCCTGGCTCCGTGCCCGGCCGGCAAACGGCGCGCAGGGATTGGCGTTGTTTTCCCGCGCCGGAGATCAGCCGTTCTTCCTTCCGCTGGTATTTCGCGTGCCGCTGCCCACGTCGATCAGCGTGGATTCCACGCCCAACATCTATCATCTGGTCGAGATCAAAGACAATTACGACCGTTACGTGGTCCTCTTCGCTACCGAAGATAGCGCCCGCATTTTGGGGATCAATCTCGG
>JADGNS010000831.1 GCA_017883355.1 Candidatus Solibacter sp. | reverse complement strand
CTGCGTCTCTGCGTTGAAGGGCCATCTTAGTGCGCAACTTCAGATACCTCCCGGGGCTCCAGCGTCTCCAGGAACTCGCACGTCTTGTCGCGATCGAACAGTGGATCGCCGGATTCGATGCACAGGAAGAAACGGTTGCGGCTGGCCAGCGCGAATCGCGGCACGTTGAAGGTTGGGTGATAGGGCATCGGCAGACCGCAGAGGGCCAGCAGTCCGAAAACGGCGGTGAGCGCCGCAAATAAAATGGTCATTTCAAACGTGATGATGATGTAGGAAGGCCAACTGTGCAGCGGCCGCCCGCCAATATTGAGGGGGTAATACATCACCGTGACGTAATACTGCAGCATGTAGCCCAGGGTTCCGCCCACGATGCCGCCGAGCAGCACCAATAGCGGCAGCTTATTCTTGTGCAGGTGCAAGGCGTCGCTCAGTTCCTCGATAGGGAAGGGCGAGTACGCGTCGAGTTTCCGGTAGCCCTTTTCGCGCGCCGCCCGGGCGGCGTTCACCAGCGCGGAGGCTGTATCGAATTCGGCCATCACGCCGTAGATCGGCTTATTCATCCGCGCGGTTCCTCCTTGATCTTGGCCTGCGGCAGAAGCGTCCGGACTTCAAAGATCGAAATCATAGGCAGGAGACGAATGAACAGCAGGAACAGGACCAGGAACAGGCCGATGGTGCCGAGGTAGGTGGCCCAATCCCAGCGAGTGGATTCGAAGACGCGCCACGAAGAGGGCAGGTTGTCCTGCGCCAGGCTGGCCACGATGATCACGAAGCGCTCCAGCCACATGCCCACCAGCACGATCAGCGACCAGATGAAGAGCACGATCGAATTGCTGCGCACTTTCTTGAACCACAGAGCGTTGGGCGCGATCACGTTGCAGGCGATGAGCACCCAGTAGTGGTACTTGTAGGGGCCGGTCATGCGGTTCCACATGGCGGCCTGTTCGTACACGTTGCCGCTGTACCAGGCGCTGAAGGCTTCCATGATGTAGGAGTAGCCCACGATCAGGCCGGTAGCCATCATCACCTTGGCCGCGTTATCCAGATGCTTTTCCGTGATCAGGCCCTTCAGCCCGTAGACCGAGCGCAGCGGGATGGCCAGCGCCAGCACCATGGCGAAACCGGAATAGATGGCGCCGGCGACAAAGTAAGGCGGGAAGAACGTGCTGTGCCATCCGGGGACGATACCCACGGTGAAGTCGAGAGAGACCACGGTGTGTACCGAGAGCACCAGCGGCGTCGCCAACCCGGCCAGCAGCAGGGACGCGGTTTCATACACCGCCCAGTGTTTGGCCGAACCGCGCCACCCCATCGCCAGGAAGCCGTAGGCGACTTTCAGCGCGCCATGCTCCGTGCGGTCGCGCAGCGTGGCCAGATCGGGCATCAGGCCCACATACCAGAAGAGCACCGACACCGTGGCGTACGTCGATACCGCGAACACGTCCCACACCAGCGGGCTGCGGAAGTTGGGCTCGATTCCCATGGTGTTGGGATACGGGAAGAGCCAATACATCAGCCAGGGCCGGCCCAGGTGGAGAATCGGAAACATGCCCGCGCAGGCCACCGCGAAGATGGTCATGGCTTCCGCGAAGCGGTTGATGGAATTGCGCCATTGCTGATTGAGCAGCAGAAGAATAGCGGAAATCAGCGTGCCCGCGTGTCCGATGCCGACCCACCAGACGAAGTTCGTGATGTCCCAGGCCCACATGGTCGGCCCGCGAAGACCCCACACCCCGAGACCCTTGGTGAACAGAAGCCCCACGGCGAGCAGGAAGATCAACAGCAGTCCCATGGCCACCGCGAAAGTGCCCATGACGACGTACGGGGTCTTCTTGGTGAGAACGACGCTGGCAATCTGATCGGTGACGGTACCGAAGGTATAGCCAGAGGCGATGATCTTTTTCGACTCCGGCGAGTCGATTACTTGTGGTTCATCCGCCATGGCTTATGCCTCGATCTCCGAGTTGGGATTGCGCAGCGTCGCAAGGTACGTCGTGCGCGGCCGCGTGTTGAGATCGGCCAGCAGCGAGTAGTTCCGTTCATTGGCCTTGAGTTTGGAAACGCGGCTGTTCTTATCGTTGATGTCGCCGAAGACGATGGCCTCCGACGGGCACGTGGCCTGGCAGGCGGTTTGGATTTCGCCGTCGCGCACCGGGCGGTCCTGCTTCTCCGCGTCGATCTTGGCCGAGTTGATGCGCTGCACGCAGTAGGTGCATTTTTCCATCACGCCGCGGCTGCGCACCGAAACGTCCGGATTGCGCTGCAGCTTCAGGCTGGGCGTTTCGAAATCGCTGAACAGGAAGAAATTGAAGCGCCGCACCTTGTACGGGCAGTTGTTGGAGCAATACCGCGTGCCCACGCACCGGTTGTAGACCATGTCGTTCAGGCCTTCGGAGCTGTGCGTAGTTGCCTGCACGGGGCAAACCAGTTCGCAGGGCGCGTTCTCGCAGTGCATGCAGGGCACCGGCTGGTTGTATATTGCCGGGTCGTTCTCGTCGCCCTGATAATAGGAATCGACGCGGATCCAGTGCATGGCGCGTCCGCGGCGCACCTGGTCTTTACCCACCACGGCGATATTGTTCTCCGCCTGGCAGGCGACCACGCAGGCGCCGCATCCGGTGCAGGAGTTGAGGTCGATGGCCATTCCCCAGGCGTGGCCTTCATACTTCCATTCGGGATAAAGCGAGAGTTCCTTCGGCGGATTCTCCGCGCCTTCGTGCGGAGCTTCCGGGTTCTTCCGGAAATCCGCCAGGTCGGCACGGTGAATGATGTGGCGGCGGTCCGGAGTCTCCAGCAGATGGAAGTTCTGCGTGTCGGCGAATTCGTACGTGCCGCCGGTCTTCACGGCGTCCATGCCCGTGTCCTGCCAGAGCGCCTTGGCGGTGCGCAGCCCATAAGGGTTGAAGCCCATGCCGGTGCCGGCGCGTCCCGCATGCGTGCGTCCGTAACCCAGGTGGAGCGTGGCCGCGCCGTTCACATGGCCGGGTTGGATGAACACCGGCGCGTTCAGCGAGCGGCCTTCATACGTCAGTTTCAGCAGGTCGCCCTTCTGCACGCCCAGGCGGTGGGCGGTGGCCGGGCTGAGGAATGCCGCGTTGTCCCAGGTGAGCTTGGTGATCGGCTTGGGCAGCTCCTGCAGCCACCCGCTGTTGGCGAAGCGGCCGTCGTAAATCGTGGGGTCGGGCCGGAAGATGACTTCCAGTTTGCCGCCCAGGTGCCTGGCCCCGGCGCGCGCACTGAGAGCCTCCCCGCGCACCGCCACAGTCTTGAGTGGCAATGCCGTACCCGCCACGATGCCGTCGTGCACCGAGCGCCGCCACCAGGCTTCGAAATCGGCGCCGGCATGCTGGCCGTTCCAATAACTCTTGACGATGTCGTAGGGCGTCTTCTCGGGCTGCTCCGTGAACGATTGCAGCAACTGCATCGCCGAGCGCCCGCCGTACAACGGCTGGATCAACGGCTGCTGGATGGTGACCGCACCGTC
>JADGNS010000830.1 GCA_017883355.1 Candidatus Solibacter sp. | reverse complement strand
CCGTCGTAGATGGTGCTGCCCACCTGCACGACTGCGCCGCCTAAGAGCGAGGCATCTTGTTCGTATCTTGCGCGGACTTTCTTGCCGGTCATTTTTGTGATTTCGGCTTCGAGCATCTGCTTCTCCGGGTCGCTCAGTTGGCGCGCGGTGCTTACTTGCGCTTCGGCGAAGCCCTGGCGGTCGTTCAATTCCTGCTCCAGCTGTTTCAGGATTTCGCTGAACAGGGGCAGCCGGCGATGATCGGTTAATACGGCTATGAAATTCCTTACTTGCCTGGTCGCGCCCATGCGCTGGGTAATGGCGTCGAGCACGGCGCGTTTCCGGTCGCCGGGAATGGACGGGTTTTCGAGGACGCGTCGCAACTGATCGCTTTCCTTGAGCAAGGCTTCGATGTTGAGCAATTCCTGGAGGGCACGCGCGGAATCAAGTTGGTTTTTCGCCGTCATTACTACATCGGCGAAGGCGCGGGCGTAGGTGCCGACGACGGAAGCCATGGCTACTTGCCGTCCTTTCCGTCGTCTTTATCGGAAGCCAGCTTCGAGGCAAAGGTGCGGACCAGAACCTGGTCGGTATTGGAATCGACGTTAATCTGTTTGCGAGCCAAGGCGATGGCCAGGCTGGCGGTATGAGTGCTCAATTCGCGGCGGGCTTGCTTGGCGGCGGCGGCGATTTCCTGCTCGGCGGCCAGCACCACTTTACGAATATCTTCTTGTGCGGCTTTCTGGATGCGGCCTTCCTCGGCGTCAGCTTCCTTTTCCGCGGTGGCCTGCATCTGTCCGATTTCCACATCCAAATGGCGGAGGCGATTCTCGATATCCGCTAAGCGGCGATTCGCATCCTGGCTGGCTGCGCGCGCTTCTTCCAAAGCCCGCTGGATGGATGCGTTGCGGTTGCGCAGCATGCCGGGGACGAACTTGCGCGCTGCCCAGAACACGACGACGACAACGATGGCGAAGTTCAGACTGAGCGCCACCAGATGTGCCTGATGGACGCTCAGACCCGTTTTACGCGCCAGCCAACGGACCGGCGCGGCGTGCTTGAGATTGGCGTTGTCTTCTTCGTCTGCTCCGGTAGACTCGCGGGTCTCCTCGGCCAGCTCTCCGCCGACAGTCTTTTGCTCGGGCGCTGCCTGGTTGTCTTTTTTTGTGGGTTCGGCGGCTGTGGGTGCTGTGGAAGTTTGCGCGGAAGACGGTGGCGCGGGTTGTTCCTGGGTGTAGGCGAGAGCTCGTGCGGGAATGGCCGGCACGAATGCGAGAAGCGCTAGCGCCAGCAGCGGGCGGAGGATTGCCGGCAGTGTTCGGCCCCCGGCCCCTAAAGGGGCGGTTCGTAGCAGGCGGTTTATGGCATCGCTGAAGCGATGCCCTGATACGAAGCCGCTAGGCTGCATTGCGTTTAGCTTCATTGGCCACCGACCTGGCTGGGCGATGCCATGGGGCGCAACACGGTACGCACGATATCGGTGGCGAGTCTGGCCGCGTCCGACTGCAGCTTTGACATCGCTTGCTGCTTATCTTCTTCCATGCCGGCGCGGGCCAGCTTGACCTGTTCCTGGGCTCGGGTGCGAGCTTCATTCACGGTCTGGGTGCGGGACTGGGTGGCTTGCTGGCGGCGGGCTTCCTGGTTCTTGAAGACTTTCTGGCGGGCTTCACGCAGGCGCTGCTCGTAGTCGGCGGTGCGGGCCTCGGCGGCGGCGATATCGGCGCGCGCTTTTTCCATCGCACCCTGGGTGCGGCGGCGGCGCTCGGCGAGCACGGCGGTAAGCGGCCTATGGACGAGGAAAGTATAGAAGATGTAAAGCGTGGCCAGAAGGATGACCGTGGGCACGGCTCCGAGCAGTAATTCGCCTAGTTGTCGGAGTGTCTGGTCCATTTTCTGATGATCGAACTGACGAATCCTTGGCTGATTCTGCTGGAAGAAGAGCCGCTTCTAAAACCAATAAAAATAACACTGCGGCGAGGAGAGTGTCAATGATTGGACCGCGATTGGTCGCGGAATTTCTCAAATTGGAACAGTTCGATCTTTTTCGGAACCGTAGAAGTTGACCCTTGACAATCGAGCCCGAGGGTCTACCATATAAGTATCACCTCCGATCCCAGTCCGGATCGAATGGGCCGATAGCCAAGGAAGAGTCACCGCTTCTTGGCTGGCGGCCCATTTTAAATTTCGGGGACTTCTCCCCGGACAAAAATCAGCGCAAAACATGACGACAACTTGACAGGAGTGTGACAACTGCCGGGCTGGAAACGGCGAGAATGATGGCGGTTTCCGGGTAGGAGCAGACACCGGAAAGCAACACTGGATCGCCTGGAAGTAGTCTGGCGGGTCTGGCGGGGGAAACTCTCTCCACCCCAGCCAGACCCTTTTTTGTGGCAGGAAGTTGATCGGCGGCTAGCGGTTGGCCGCGGGCTGAAGCAGGGCTGCGATGCGCTCAAGGATTCGGTTCATGCTGATGTTGGAATCCACGGCGGCGTCGACTTCATGATGGTGGGTGCCTGCGTGCATGACCAGAACCTTGGTTCCTTCGTGGGCCTTCTTCACCATGTAGGGCAGGTGATGGCGGTCGTCCTTGGACAAGGTGGCGCCGAGGATGACCAGATCAAAGGCATCACGGCGCAGGGCTTCCTGCACGCCTTGGCGGTTGAGGGCGGTGGTCACGTGATGGCCGGCTTTGGTCATTTCGGCGGCTTGGGCGGAGAGTGTGGGTTCGTCGCTCTCGCCATAAAGAATCTTGATCGTTGATTGGTAAGCGGCTTGGTAGCCGGGTTTCTGAGCGGTCGCGGGCAAAGGGCCCTCCTGGAACTCACTCGGAGCTTAGCAATTGGGGAGCATACTTCCGAGGTCACGGAAGATCAGGGACTGCTGGGGCGGAGGTCGCCTGCTACTGAGCTGCCATCTGGGCTGCTCGCTGCTGCACCCTTCAGAGTTAGGATAGACGTGAGGCCGACGTGAGGCGCGGGCCGCCCGCCGCGGAGCATTCTGTTCTGCTACACTTTGTTTCCGTCATGCGTCGCAAAACTCTTGCCATTGGTTGGATCTCACTCCTGTTGTTTTCCGGGTTGACGACGATCTGCGCGCAAACGCAGGCCCCGCCGGACACCGACTTAGGCAAGAAGGGGCCTGGAGCCGGGGTTTTTCGAGTGGGCGGCGGTGTCAGTGCTCCGCGGGCTATTTACAGTCCCGACCCCGGATACTCGGAAAAGGCTCGCCAGGAAAAATATCAAGGGACATGTGTTCTTAGGCTGGTGGTTGACACCAACGGCCTGCCTCGCAACATCAGGGTAGAGCGACCCATCGGCATGGGGCTCGATGAGGAGGCCATTGAGGCGGTTCGTAATTGGAGATTCAAACCCGCGATGAAAGATGGGGCCCCTGTAGCCGTCCAAATCGCCGTCGAAGTATCCTTCCATATCGACGGCGTACCGAAAGTTACCGAGAACGTCACGATAGTTCCGACGGCGGCGCTACGGTAAGGCTCACGATCGAACCGGG
>JADGNS010000829.1 GCA_017883355.1 Candidatus Solibacter sp. | reverse complement strand
CAGGATACTGGGGACGGTATAGGCATAGAAGGTGCCGGCGACGAGCAGGGTGGCGGCCAGGCAGCCGAGGCCGTACAGGATGCCGCCTTTGTTGACTGTGCCGGCCGCGTCCGCCTGGTAGCCGGGCGAGATGGCGTGGAACAGCGCCAGATTGAGAAGACCGGCGCCCGCACCGAGGACCAGTAATCCGGCGACGCGCCACCAATCGGAAAGCGGCGGCGACACCATGGCGAGGTAAAGGAGGGCGACACAGGAGAGGCCGCAGGCGAAGACCAGGAGGAAGGCGAGGCCGCGGCGCAGCATGATGGGCCGGGCGAAGGACGCGGCGGCCACAATTCCAATGGCGAGAGCGAGGAAGAAGTTGCCGACGGCGACGAAATCCGACTGGTCGCGTTGATAGTCCCAAGCGGGCAGTATGGCGCCGAGGAGGGCCAAGAGAAATCCGGAGACCAGGAAGCCTGCCAGGGCGCTTCCGCCTCCGGACGCACGGATACCCTCGGTGTTGCCTGCGATGTCCACTGTATTCGATTGTATTATTCCCGGCGGCGCTGGGGGCGCGGATTTCCCACGGTGAGGGAGTGTTGACTTTGGGAATCTGTAGGCGGGGCTCCCGAAAACGGGATGATTCGCGGGCTGCCTCCTGCATTTGCAGCGAGTTGCGCGTGGCACGGGGCGTGCAATGGTGGGAGAGTCTGGTTCTGAATTAGAGGATTTGTTCAGCTTTGGTGAGTTGCCTCCCGTCTGCGCAATTTGCCATCCCCGCTACGGGCATCATCTCCCCGGTGGCGGGGATTTTTTTTGCCTCTGGTAAACTAGGGTTCTCAGTACATGATGGGACTTTATGCTCGATACATGGATCGGTGGGAGCGTAAGCTCGCCACGCGCGACACGAACCGGGTAGTGCGTCCGTTCGAATGGGGGACGGATTGGCTGAACAGCCTGGATTTCCCCTCGTGCCCGGCGGACGCCAACGGCAATTCCGCGGAGTGCGTGGCCCACTTCGTGACGGAAGCGCTGGCGGACTCGGACCGCTTTTTCTCTTATGCGCCGGTGAGGGATTACCGGCTGGAAGGGAACCGGCTGACGTTCACGAGCCCGGTAGAGACCCGCCATCCGGAGAATAATACGGCGCATGCGCTGTGGTTCCCGGCGGGCAACGACCAAGGGCGGGTGGTGATTGTTCTGCCGCAGTGGAATTCCGGACCGGACGGCCACGTAGGGCTGGCGAAGCTGCTGAATCGGTGCGGCATCAGCGCGCTACGCATGACCATGGCGTATCACGCCGAGAGAAAACCGGCCGAAACCGAGCGGGCGGATTACCATGTTTCGAGCAACGTGGGGCGGACGATTCATGCGGGCAGGCAATCGGTGGTGGATGTGCGGGCCTGCGTGGATTGGCTGGCGGCAAGGGGATATGGCCGGTTGGGAGTGCTGGGCACGAGTCTGGGGTCGTGCGTGGCGTTCATGGCGGCGGCGCACGACACGAGGATCCGGATGGGGATCTTCAATCATGTCTCGATGCACTTTGCGGACCCGGTGTGGACCGGGCTCTCCACGCAGAACGTGAGCCGGGCGTTCGAGGGCCACGTGAGCCATGAGGAGTTGCGCCGGTACTGGAGCGTGATCAGTCCGGCCAGCTACCTGAAGCGGTTTCAGGGACGGGATTTGAAGACGCTGTTGATTTGGGCCAGCCACGACACCACCTTTCTGCCGGTGTATTCGCGGCAGGTTCTGGCGAGCTTTCGGGAGCTGGATTTGCCCCACAAAGTGTTCAATCTGCCGTGCGGACACTACACCACCGGGCAGTTTCCGTTCAACCTTCTGGACGGGGTGGCGATGTGCCGGTTCGCGGCCGCGAATCTGTAACCTAAATACTGCATTATTTTACAGATAGGCGGAAATTCAGGCTAGTACTTTGGGGCTATGGAAAACTGTATTGACAGGCGGCGAAGCGCATGTAAGGATATGGGTATCACTGAAAAAGGAGGTGGTCCAGCATAATGGAAAGTAGCAATAGACCGCGAGAGGTGGCCGACTGTTGAAGTCGCGCCTCTAAACGTAGCCGATTCCGCTTCAGTGGCGGGATCAAGTTCCTGTGGACCGGCTGCCTCTTGCGCTGGTTGAAAGCCTCAGGCATCTCCAAGGCTGACGAACCCCCGTGTGCCTTTTCGGCGCACGGGGGTTTGAGTTTCTGGTATACTGGAATTCTCGAAAGGACCCCCTGGTAACAACATGAAGGCTGGAATTCACCCCGCTTACAACGAAATCAATGTCACGTGCGCGTGCGCCCACACCTTCAAGACGCGCTCGACCCACAAGGGCGACATGCGTGTGGAAATCTGCTCCTCGTGCCACCCATTCTTTACGGGCCGCCAAAAGCTGATGGACACCGCCGGGCGTATCGATCGCTTCGAAAAGAAGTATGCGGTTTCGCGCGGCGCCAAGAAGGTTGTGCAACCGACGGCGTAAGGTCTTACAACCTAAACACCTGGAAAATCAAAAAGGCAGGCGGACCCAGAGGGGTGCCGCCTGCCTTTTGTTATTAGCGGGGCGGGGGCGGACCTTTGCGCTGCTGCTCGCGCTGTCTGTGCTGGCGTTCGCGCTCGGCACGAAAAGCCGCATACAAAGGAAGCTGGTCGGCCCGGAGCAAACCGTTGATGCTTTCCACCTGCTGGTTGTGAACGGCTTCGCGATCCGCGTGCCATTTCTCATTCACGGCATCGTGATCCTGCTTGATTTTGTCGTTCAGCCTGCCGGCTTCGTCGCGGGTTTGATCCAGAACGTGGTTTAGGGCGGCGATCTGCCGGTCGTCGAGTTTGACCGCGCTGGCAATATCGGCGACGTACCTCTTGCGGAACTCTTCCGGGCTCAACTTTTTGGGTGGGGCACCGGGATCTTTGCCGGACTGCACGGGACTGATGGAATAGAGCCTGTAGGAAAACGCCCCAAGGACTGCCCCGCTGAAAAACATGAGGAGGGCGGAAAGCACGGCGGAGAGTCCTAGTTTAGGCATGACCCCTCTTTAGCGGCTCGGTCGGTCGGCGGGCAGATCCAGATTGGCCGGATTGACCAGATCGATGGAATCGGTGGGGGTGGCTTCGGCCAGAACTTCCACATAGGTCTGGGTATAGTCGATGGAATTGGACCGCGGGATCGACATGTAGATGCCCAGCACGATCGACAGGGCAACGGCCGCCGTCGTCAAGGCGTTGGCCACGCGACGGAAAGAGAAGGTGAATCGCTGGCGCGATTCGATGCGAGCCCAGAGATTGGGCATGAAATTGGCGCTGGCTTCAGACGCGCCACAGGCGTCGTTGTAGGCCCGGAACAGGGCGTCGAGCTGTTGGTCGTCGCTGCCGTGCATGGAATTCATAATAGCTCTACTCCTCCGGTTTTGGCTCCGCCGGTTATGAGGCCGCCTCTTTTTTCGCCGATCCGAACGCTTTCAGTACTCGCTGCCGGGCGCGAAACAATCGCACCTTAAGAGCATTTTCGTTGAC
>JADGNS010000828.1 GCA_017883355.1 Candidatus Solibacter sp. | reverse complement strand
ATGGCCGCGGCAGCAGGTTCAGGACGATAAATCCGGCCGGCTGGCATCCGCGCTCCGTTCTCGAGCGCGACAGCGCAGCCAGGCGCTTTTGTGTTCGCAGCTCGATGACGCGCTAACTAAAACGGAAGTTGGCGCGGCGCCGCGCGCTCGTCCATGTCCGGATTGCCGACATACGACCATTTTCCCCCTGCCATTCCTCACCTATTCCGCCAACGCCGAGCCGTTCTGCAATCTTGTATGGTCCGATTTGCGTTCCGGGTGTTGGTTGCAGAATGGATCAGTCCGGCGCATCAGTCCTGGATGACGCCATCCGGAAGTTCACTGTCCTGTGAAGCGTAAGCCGCCCCGGAGGATAGCTGTCGGGAACAGCCCTTCCGTCCAACAACAGGATAGATCTCGTGAAACGCCGTTCCTTCCATCGACCTGGCTCTCTCGGCCGGCGGCCCCGACTCGGCCCGACGAGCCCACTATCCCCGAACGGGGACAGCGCCCACGCTGCCGCCACGATGCTTACCGGGAAGAACGGGTCAGCCTGAACTGGGGAAGAACGGGTCAGCCTGAACTGAGCGCTTGACGAACACCGCCGGTGGTACCCACCTCCCAGGCCAGGAGTCCCCCGTCCGGACGCGCCGCGTGCGTGCCGGCGGGCCGAGCCCGCCATGGCCGCAGGGCCGGCCATGCACGCGTCGCGCCGGGTCCAACGTTCTCGTACTGCCGATGGGGAGACCGTCACCAACTTTGAGATTTCTTTTCCTCTTCATTTTCAATCGTTCCCAGTCCCGAGAATCGGAATCCTTCGCGCCCCAATGCTAACCTCGAATCGGCGATATGCATGCACCATCAAAATCCAGCGGCCCTTCCGCCTTCCAAGCCTTGGTACCCATCGCCCAACGCGCCATCCCATTCATCACCATGGGCGCCCAAACTCTCGGCTGCCACACCTCTGGAGGCGTGCGGATGATCGACCCGTTTGCGTCACAAAATCTTCCACCAACTCCGCAACCCCAAGCAGAAAAGGGACTTACCTACCCACGAGAAATACACTCAACTCTCGGATTTTGCGTCACAACTCCTCCAGTCCCGGCCGCCTTCCTCGGTTCGCTGAAGCTCCCCACCTCACCATTCCCGCCCGACCTCTCTGATACCATTAACTCAACACCCTTGATCGATACTGTTCCAGACATCCTGGCCCGTATTGTCGCCAAGAAACGCGAAGATCTGGCGCGCACGGTCCAGCCGGTTGCAGCTTGGGAACGCGAGGCCGAACTGCGTCTGCCCGCGCGCCGCGATTTCCGCGCCTCTCTCGCCGCACGCACGCCCGCCATCATCGCGGAAATCAAGAAAGCATCGCCCAGCAAGGGCGTCCTGGCGCACGATTTCGCTCCGGCCCGCATCGCGTGCGCCTATGAATCCGGTGGAGCGGCCGCGCTCAGCGTGCTCACCGACGAGACGTTTTTCCAGGGCAGCCTGGCCGATCTCCAAGCCGCCCGCGCCGCGGTTTCGCTGCCCGTCCTCCGCAAGGACTTCACCATCGACCCCGCGCAGATCCTGGAGGCCGCGGCCCACGGCGCCGATGCCATCCTGCTGATCGCCGCCATCCTCTCCGCGCGCCAGATGCGCGATTTCCGCGAAGCCGCGGCGCGGTATCGCCTGAGCGCTCTCGTCGAAGTCCACAACCGGCGCGAACTGGATGCCGCCATCGATGCCGGCGCGGACCTGATCGGCGTCAATAACCGGAATCTCTCCACCTTCGAAGTCACGCTCGACACCTCGTTCGCTCTCGCCGAGCACATGCCGCCTGGCGCGCTGCTGGTCTCTGAAAGCGGCATCCACGACGCGGCGGATATCGTTCGCCTGCGCGCTGCGGGCTACCAGGCCTTCCTGGTGGGCGAGCACCTGATGAAATCCGGCGACCCCGCCGGCGCTCTGCGAATGTTGGGGGCCGCATGATTCTCAAGGTTTGCGGCATCACCAACCAGCCCGACGCGGACGCCGCCATTGCCGCCGGCGCCACCGCCATCGGCTTCAACTTCTACCCCAAGAGCCCGCGCTACATCGCGCCCGAATCGGCGGCCCGCATCGCGACGCCCGGCGCACTCCGCGTGGGCGTCTTCGTCAACGAACCCGCGCCGCGCATCGTGGAGATCGCGGCGCTGGCGTCACTCGACGTAGCGCAATTGCACGGCGACGAAACGCCCGCCCAATATCCACGCAGTGCAGGTCCGGGCGGACCCGCCGCCCTCGCCGTCTGGAAAGCCGCGCGCGTCTCCCCGGATTTCGATTTTTCACAACTGGACGATTGCCCCGCCGAAGCCCTGCTGCTCGACGGTCCCGCCGCCGAACTCTACGGCGGCGCCGGGCGCTCCTTCGATTGGGCCCTGGCCCGCGGCGCCCGCCATCGCATTATTGTGGCCGGCGGCCTGGATGCCTCTAACGTGGCGCGCGCCATCTCGCTCGCCCAACCCTGGGGCGTCGATTCCTGCTCGCGCATCGAGTCCTCGCCGGGGAAAAAGGACCACCCGAAAATGATCGACTTTCTGCAAGCGGCCAGGGCGGCGCTCGGCGCATGACCTCGCAGCCCGATGCCGGCGGACACTTCGGACCCTACGGCGGGCGCTACGTCCCCGAGGTCCTCATGGCGCCGATTGAAGAGCTCGAGACCGCGTATCTGGCGGCGCGCGACGACCCCGCGTTTCAAGCCGAGCTTGCCGATCTGCTGCACAACTACGCCGGACGCCCCACGCCGCTCTATTTCGCCAAACACCTGAGCCGGAGTCTGGGCGGCGCGCGCATCTGGCTCAAGCGCGAGGACCTGCTGCACACCGGCGCGCACAAGATCAATAACTGCCTGGGACAGGCGCTGCTGGCCCGCCGCATGGGCAAGCGGCGCATCGTCGCCGAAACCGGCGCCGGACAACACGGCGTGGCCACCGCCACCGTATGCGCCCTCCTCGGCTTCGAATGCGTGGTCTACATGGGCGAAGAGGACATGCGGCGGCAGCGCCTCAACGTCTTCCGCATGCGCATGCTGGGCGCCAAGGTGCAGGGCGTCTCCGGCGGCAGCAGAACCCTCAAGGATGCCATCAGCGAGGCCATGCGCGATTGGGTGACCAACGTCGGTGAGACCTACTACCTGCTGGGCAGCGCGCTGGGCTCGCACCCCTACCCCATGATGGTGCGCGATTTTCAACGGGTCATCGGTGAGGAAGCGCGCCGCCAGATCCTGGAGGCCGAAGGACGCCTGCCCGACACCTTGATCGCCTGCGTCGGTGGCGGCAGCAACGCGATTGGCCTCTTCACTGCGTTCTTGAACGATTCCGCCGTCGAACTCGTCGGCGTCGAAGCCGGCGGGCGCGGGACCGCGCTCGGCGAGCACGCGGCGCGCTATCGCGGCGGCGCCCCCGGTGTGCTGCAGGGCGCCTACAGCTATCTGCTACAGGACGAGCATGGCCAGATCGCCCTCACTCACTCCGTGTCCGCCGGCCTCGACTACGCCATGA
>JADGNS010000061.1 GCA_017883355.1 Candidatus Solibacter sp. | reverse complement strand
GCGCATGGCGGCGCGGTGCGCATCTACAACCTTCTGCGCGAGACGGCGAAGCAGTTCGATATCGAGCTGTTCGCCTTCACCGATTCGAGCGTGGAACTGGCGCCGGTCTTGGAGTTTTGCGCGCGCGTGGTGCTGGTGGAGAAGCCGCGCTATCGCGAGCCGCGCTGGAGTTCGCTCGTGCCGCCCGAGGTCCACGAGTTCCGCTCGCCCGCTATGCGGCAGGCCATCGGCGAGGAGCGCCGCGCCTTCGGCTTCGAGACGCTACAGGTGGAGTACACGCAGCTCGCCGAGTACGGGGGCGACATCCTGGTGGAGCACGACGTCACCTTCGACCTGTTCGCGCAGATCGCGCGCCGCGAGCGCACGCTTTCCGCCGCGTGGGATGTTTTCCGCTGGCGGCGCTTCGAAACCCGCGCCCTCCGGCAGTTCCCGCGCGTCGTCGTGATGTCGGACAAAGACGCGGAGATGGTGGGCGTGCCGAGCGTCGTCATCCCTAACGGTGTGGACCTCGCGCGCTTTCGCGCCGCGCCGGAAACTCCGGGCGAGCGCCTGCTCTTCATCGGCAGCTTTCGCCACTTTCCCAATATCGCCGCCTACCGCTTTTTCACCGAAGAAGTCTGGCCGCTGTTGCGGGATAAGTTCCCGAAGATGTCGCTCACCGTGGTCTGTGGCGCCAATTCTCTCACTTACTGGCGCGCCTTCACCGATTCGCCCGAGCCCGCGCCGGACGCGCGCATTCGCCTGCTGGACTTCGTGAGCGATGTGCGGCCACTCTACGTGGAGAGCAATCTGGTGCTGGTGCCGACCACGGTCTCGGCGGGCACCAATGTGAAAGTGCTGGAGGCCATGGCGATGGAACGCGCCGTAGTCTCGACTTCCTCGGGATGCGCCGGCCTGGGACTGCTGCACGGCCACAGCGTGTGGGTGGCCGATTCGGCGGTGGCATTCGCGGCTGGAGTGGCGACTCTGATCAACGACACCGATCGCCGCGAGCAGATGGCGCGCGCCGCTTACGGGGTCGCCCTGCGCAATTTCGATTGGGCCGCGATCGGAGAGAAGCAGCGGGAGCTGCTTGCCGCGCGGCTCACTGCCCCAGAATGATCTTGCGCGTGGTGATGCCGTGCTTGATTTCGACCTTCTCGGTGGTTTGCCGCCCATCCTTCTCGAGCATGATGGAGTAAACTCCCAGCCCGAGCGGGATCTGCGCCGGTGTTACCTGTTCGATGCGTTTGCCGTTGACCGAAATCGCCGCGTGGTCTGGAACGCTGGTCAGCCACAAGGTGCCGCCCACGGGACTCATCACCACCGGCGTCAGTTCGAGAGGGCCGGCGCCTACGGTGAACTCGCGCCGCTCGATTTGATGGCCGGGCAGGACTACCGACAACGTGTGTTTGCCCTGTGCCGCGTTGAGGGAGCACGGCGTGGAACATGCCATGGCCGGATTGCCGTCGAGCGTCGCGGTGGCACCAGCCGGACTGCTGGTGAACATCACCTCCTGCGGCATGCCCGGGCGCGCGGGCGTCGGCGGGCGCTCGGCTTTGGGCGCGGGCGTTGACGGCTCGGCAGGTTTGACTACATCCGGCTGTGGGTTGGCAGGCGGGGTACCCTTTGGGTCCGCCTGCCCCACTTCTGTCCTACCCAACGGGCTCGGTTTGGCATCCTGCGGTGCGGTTGCGGGGGCAGTCGCGGGCGGAGTTGCCGGGAGCGGCGATTCCTCCTTGGGCGCGGCGGCTCGATGTTCGCTGCTGTCGGATGGCTGCCGGCCCGGCATGAGCCACGGAGCCGCCTGCCAGCCGATCAGCGCCAATAGCGCCGCCGCTGCCAGAACGGCCAGGAGGAAGCCAAGGAATCCCGACTTCCGTTTGACTTCCGGAGTGGTGGTCCCCGCGGGTTCGGCCCGGCCCTTGCGATGCGGCGGCGGCAGAACGGGGGCCACGGCCGCAGCCGCGGCCGCGGCGACCAGGGGCGACTTCACATCGGCCATGGTCGGCGCATTCAGCAGGCCTCCGCGCGGCATCAGCTTCCACCCTTTGCTGGCGCCGCAGGCCTTCTCCAGCGAGTCGATAAATTCCTGGCAATTGCGGTAGCGCCCGTCCGGCTTCTTGGCCAATCCCTTGCGCAGCACGTTCTCGATGGCGGTGCTCAGGCTGGGATTGAGCCGGTGCGGCGGCGCCGGCTCTTCGGCCACGATCTTATACACCACCGTGGTCAGATGCTCGCCGGTGTACGGCTTCTCGCCGGTCAGCATTTCGTAGGCGATCACCGCCAGGGAAAACTGGTCGCTGCGCCCATCCACCGGCTGTCCCTGCACCTGCTCTGGCGACATGTAGTGCGGCGTGCCGACGATCGAACCGGTCATCGTCAGGCCATCCGCCGCCGCGATCTTGGCGATGCCGAAATCCGCGATCTTCGACGTGCCGTCCCCGGAAAGCATGATGTTGGCCGGCTTGATATCGCGGTGTACGATGCCCTTGGAATGGGCGTAGTCCAGCGCCACCGCGGTTTGCCCCAGGATGCTGAACATGCGCCCGGCGCTGAGCGGCTCGGGCTCGCTCAGCAACTGGTCGAGCGTGGGCCCATCCACGTATTCCATGGCGATGTAGGCCAGGTCGCCCTGCTGCTCCACATCGTAGATGGTCACGATTCCAGGATGCGAGAGCATGCCCGCCGAGCGCGCCTCGCGAAACAGGCGCTCGCGCTGGCGCTCGATCTCCTCGGGCTTGCGATGGTCCCCGAAGTGGATCGTCTTGATGGCCACGGGGCGGCCGATATTGGGATCGATGGCATGATAGACCACGCCCATGGCGCCGCGACCTAACTCCCTGACGATCTTATAGCGCCCGATACGATCCATTCAATTCTAGTGATAGCACACGCGCGGGTGTTACCTTATGACGAGGATGCTCCCGACGAAGAAGATGCTTGCCTGCGCCGCCCTGGCGCTCTCGATTCTGTGCTGCGCCGCTGCGCAAACCCTCAACCCGGCGCTATGGTCCGGCTTGAAGTATCGCATGATCGGCCCGGAGCGCGGCGGGCGCGTCACCGCGGTCACGGGCGTGCCGTCGCAGCCCAACACCTTCTATATGGGCTCGACCGGCGGCGGCGTGTGGAAGACCAGCGACGCCGGCCACACCTGGGCGAACATTTCCGATGGGCAGATCCCGCTGGGGTCGATGGGCGCCATCGAAGTCTCGCTCTCTAATCCCGACGTGGTCTACGCGGGTACCGGGTCATCCAAGATCCGCAGCAATGTCTCGATCGGCCGCGGCATTTATAAATCGACCGACGCCGGCAAGACGTGGACCTTCGCCGGCCTGCGCGACGTGGGGCAGATCTCTACCGTGCGCGTGCATCCCACGAACTCCGACATGGTGTGGGTAGCGGCGCTGGGCAATCCGTTCGCCGATAACCCGGAGCGCGGCGTGTACCGCACCACCGACGGCGGCAGGAGTTGGCGGAAGGTGCTCTACATTTCCGACAGCGCCGGCGGCGCCGATCTGGAACTCCAGCCCGGCTCGCCGAACGTGATCTTCGCCTGTATGTGGCATGGCCAGCGCAAGCCGTGGACCATCATCAGTGGCGCGCGCGAGGGCGGCATCTATAAGAGCACCGATAGCGGCGACCACTGGACCAAGCTTGCCGGCGGCCTGCCCAACGAGCTTTTCGGGCGCAGCAACGTGGCGATCTCCGCCGCCGCGCCCAACCGGATCTACGCGTTGATCGAGGCCAAGCCGGGAAGCGGCCTCTACCGTTCGGAAGACGCAGGCGCCACCTGGAGCCTGGTCAACGGCGCTCAAAACCTGATCACTCGTCCGTTCTACTACACCACGCTCGGCGTGGACCCCAACGACGCCAACGTCGTCCTGGTGGGCAACGAAGGCTGGTACAAGAGCACCGACGGCGGCAAGAGCTTCCGCCCGTCTCTGGCGCCGCACGGCGATCACCACGACGTGTGGATCAATCCGCGCAATTCGCAGTTCATGATCCAATCCAACGATGGCGGGGCCAACGTCTCGCTCGATGGCGGGCGCACCTGGAGCACGCAGATGAACCAGCCCACGGCGGAGATTTACCAGGTGGCGGTGGACGACGAATATCCTTATCGCGTCTACGGCGCGCAGCAGGACAACACCACGGTCATCGTGCCCAGCCTGCCGTTGGGCAACGGGCAGGATTTCCGCGCCGGTCCGGGGTGCGAGACCGGCCCCATCATTCCCGATGTCAGGCATCCCGAGCTGGTCTACGGCAGTTGCAAAGGCCAGTTCAGCCGCCTCAATTTGAACACGTCCAACGAGGAGCGCTACTGGATCGGCGTGCAATCGCTGTATGGCAATCCGGGCGGCGACCTGATCTACCGGTTCCAGCGGGTCTCGCCGATGGAGGTCTCGCCGCACGATTCGCGCACGGTCTATTACGGTTCGCAGTTCGTACATCGCACGCGCGACGGCGGCGTCACCTGGGAAAAGATCAGTGGGGATCTGACGGCCCGCCCCGAGGGCACACAGGGCGCGAGCGGGGAGCCGATCACGCGCGACGCTACCGGGGAAGAGGTCTACAGCACGCTCTATTCGATCCGCGAATCGCCGCTAGAAAAGGGACTCATCTGGGCCGGCTCCAACGACGGCCTGATCCACGTCACGCGCGACGATGGCAAGACGTGGAGCAACGTCACGCCGAAAGGACTGCCGCCCGGCGGGCGCGTGCAGAATCTGGAACCCGGCAGGCACCAGCCCGGCACCGCCTACGCCGCCATCTACCGCTTCCTGCTGGGCGATTTTACGCCGTTTATTTACCGCACGGACGATTTCGGCAAGACCTGGACCCTGCTCACCGATGGCAGGAACGGCATCGCCAGCGATGAGCCCACGCGCGTGGTCCGCGAAGATCCCGATCGCGCCGGCCTGCTCTACGCCGGCACCGAGTTCGGCATGCACGTCTCCTTCGACAACGGGGCGCACTGGCAGAGCCTGCAACTCAATCTGCCGAACACGCCCGTCACCGATATCAAGGTGGCCCACCAAGATCTGGTTCTGGCGACGCAGGGCCGATCCTTCTGGATTCTGGACAATCTGACTCCGCTGCACCAGGCCGTCTTCTTCACTACCACTTCGGCGTTCCTCTTCCAGCCGCGCGAGGCCATTCGCTCGACGTCGCGCGGCGGCGGCGGACGCGGCGCCACGCTGCAATACCCGCAGGCCGGAGCGATGATCGACTACTACCTCGGCGCTCTGCCAGAGGACGACATCGCCATGGAGATCCTCGACGCCGAAGGGAAAGTCATCCGAAAGTTCACCAGCGCGGGCGCGAGCGCTCCGGAAGCGCCGCCGGTGGAGATGGAGGCCGCTCCCAACGAGGAAGGCGAAGGCGGCGGCGGGCGTTTCCGCGCCGCCCCCACGCGTCTCGATAAGACGCCCGGCATGCACCGCTTTACCTGGGACCTGCGCTATCCGGGCGCCTGGCAGAGTGCCGCGCGGCCCGAGTCGCCCAACGGGCCTGCGGCGGTGCCCGGCCGCTATGCGGTGCGTCTCCATGTGGGCGCCTGGACCGGGATGCAGCCCTTCACCCTGATCGAGGATCCGCGCGTCACCGCCAGCGGCGTGACAAACGAAGACCTGCGCGAGCAGTTCGATCACAATATGAAGGTTCGCGAGCTGGTTAGCGACGTGAACCAAACCGTGTCGCGTGTCCGCGCGGGGCTCGCCCGATTGGCCGGCAGACCGGACTCCGCCGCTACGCTCGCCAGCCTGAAGGACCTGGCGGCCAGCCTGATCACGCCCACCGTCCGCTACAGCAAGCCCGAGTTGCAGACGCACATCACGTATCTGTACAGCGAGACGAACTCCACCGATCAGAAGGTGGGGCGCGACGCCATCGAGCGCTACAACGCGCTGCGCAAGGAACTGGACCAGCGCATCGCGCAGTTAGACAGCATCCTGAAGTAGGGTATGCGGAACACGGCGGTTCTCCTCATCGATTGTCCCGACCGGAAGGGCTTGGTGGCGGGCGTCGCCAACCTGCTGTATCAATACGGCGCCAACATCACGCATGCCGACCAGCATCAGGACCCCGAAGCCGAACTCTTTTTCATGCGGGTGGAATGGGAACTGGCGGCGTTCGACCTGCTCGCGTTTCGCGCGGAGTTCGAAGCCCTGGCCGCCGAACTGCAGATGCGCTGGCGGCTCAGCCTGATGTCGCAACCTCCGCGGGTGGCGATCTTCGTATCGCAGTATCTGCACTGTCTGGCGGATCTTCTCCACCGGTACCAGACCGGAGAACTCAACTGCTCGATTCCGCTGATCGTGAGCAATCACCCGGATGGCGAGGCGCTGGCGCGTTTCCATGGAATCGAATTCCACCATATTCCAATCGACCCCGGAGACCGCAAGGCAGCCGAAGAGGCGCAACTGCGATTGCTGGAGGCTTCGGGCATCGACCTGGTGGTGCTGGCGCGATACATGCAGATTCTGCCCGCGGAGTTCGTCGAGCAGTATCCCTGGCGGATCATCAACGTGCACCACTCTTTCCTGCCGGCGTTCATCGGGGCACGGCCGTACCACGCGGCGTTTCACCGCGGGGTCAAACTGATCGGCGCCACCAGCCACTACGTGACGAGGGTGCTGGACGATGGCCCGATCATCGAACAGGATGTGGTGCGCATCTCGCATCGCGAGCAGGTGGAAGATCTCATCCGGAAGGGCCGCGATCTGGAGCGGGTGGTGTTGTCGCGGGCGGTGGCCTGGCATCTGGAGCACCGCATTCTGTGTTACGGGAACAAGACGGTCATCTTCGATTAGGGCGGCCCCAGAGCGCGAAAGTGAGACATGTTGGTCTCACTCGCACCAGATTCTTTGTTGCAAATAAAGGAGCTGACCAGATATGGCGGCGAAAAGTGAGACAAATTTGTCTCACTTCGCCCTCGATTCCGGTGAGAGGAACGGACGCGAGCCTGCCCCTTGATTTCATATTACGGCACGGGTGTCTGGGTTCAGGGCGCCGGAGAGAGGGGCGAATCTGGCTAAAGGTATTACTGGAGAATGGCTTAGGGGGGCCGAACAATATTTTATGTTGGTGTGATGGTGATTCTTCTGCGTGGAAGTTACGCTCCGTTGAAGACTTGCGCTGGAGGCAAATCGGGACGAGAATCGTATGACGGTTGAGGGAACTCCGCGACCCGTCTTCGCAACCAGACCCCGAGCGCGGATCGGACCCTGCCAAGGTGCATTGAACATGAAACCGACAACGTTGCCTCGGACCGGATCTTCCAGTTCCTTTGTGTTTGTGATCCTGGCGCTCGTCCCGACGCTTGGAATTCTTGCCCAGCAGTTGCCCTCGTCACCGAAGGGCGGTGCGCCCTCCGGTGACGGAACCCTTCCACAGCCCACCAATTGGACGGCGGAACAAGACCATCAAAATATGATGGAGCAACTCGGAATCAAGGCATTGCGCCCTGGGCCGAGCGGTAATGAGGCCGCACCCAACCACGCCAACTACGATGAGTCCAAGGCCAACCCGTTCCCGGGTTTGCCCCCGGTGCTGGTGCTGAGGAACGGGGTGAAAGTCACCTCGCCAGGGATGTGGTGGGAGCAGCGGCGCCCGGAGATCGTTGAGGACTTCGAGCGGGAGGTCGTCGGCCGAGTTCCCAAGAACGTACCGATCGTGACATGGACCGTAACGAAAACGGTCGAGGCCACGGTTGGCTCTTATCCAGTTATCGGCAAACAACTCCAAGGCCGCGTGGACCACTCGCTCTATCCCCTGATCAACGTCGACGTGCAGATGATCCTTGTGACCCCTGCTCACGCGAGCGGCCCCGTTCCCGTGATGATGATGTTCGGGGGGCGCGGATTGCCGGAACTGGGGCAAGGTCCGCCGGGTCTGGGTACATTTACGCCGGCACCAGGCAGCGACCCACCTGGCACCGAGCAACTGATCGCCGACGGCTGGGGATACGTCTCCATCAATCCCGGGAGCATTCAGGCGGACAATGGCGCCGGACTGACCAAGGGCATCATCGGACTGGTGAACAAAGGCCAGCCGCGCAAGCCGGATGACTGGGGAGCTTTGCGGGCGTGGGCTTGGGGCGCCTCTCGCGGCCTTGATTACCTGGAAACCGACAAGGCGGTGGACGCCAAACGCGTTGGAATCGAGGGAGTCTCGCGCTTCGGCAAAGCGGCGCTCGTGACGATGGCGTTCGATACTCGCTTTGCTCTTGTCCTCGTCGGATCCTCCGGCGAAGGCGGCGCCAAACTGCACCGCCGGAACTGGGGCGAGGCCGTAGAGAATCTCACAGGATCGGGCGAGTATCACTGGATGGCGGGCAATTTCCTGAAGTACGGCGCATCGGACTCGGTTTTTGGCGGTAAGAACGCGGGCGACCTGCCGGTGGATGCTCACGAATTGATCGCGCTTTGTGCGCCGCGCCTGACCTTCGTCAGCTACGGCGTACCCGAGAAAGGCGATGCGAAGTGGTTGGATCACCAGGGGAGTTTCATGGCGGCTGTCGCCGCCGGGCAGGTGTTCAGGTTGCTAGGCGCGAAGGATCTGGGAGTCGGGGACGACTATCGGACGGCCAAGATGCCCGCAGTCAACGTGAGTTTGCTCGATGGCGAACTGGCGTGGCGTCAGCATGACGGCGGGCACACGGATGGCCCCAACTGGAAATACTTTATTGCCTGGGCCGACAGGTTTCTCAACCGGAAGGGCGCGTTGGCGCAGGTTGCAGCGCCGAGGTCCGCTCCCAGTCCCTCGAGTGAGCCTGTTGCCCGCACCGACCAGAATTCTTTGCTAGCACACGCTCAGTTATTGGAAAAAGCCAAGAAGGGCCGCATCGATATCTACTTCGAGGGGGACTCGATCACGCGGCGTTGGGGGGCGACCGACTATCCCGAGTTGCTGGCGAATTGGAACCGGAACTTCTTCGGTTGGAATGCGGCCGATTTCGGCTGGGGGGCGGATCGGATTCAGAACATCCTCTGGCGGCTCCAAAATGGAGAGCTCGACGGAGTGGATCCGAAAATCGTCGTTCTCCTGGCCGGCACCAACAACGTCGGCAATACGGTTTCCCCGGAAGCGGATGCCAGGGTGGAGGACATCACGAAGGGCCTGACGGCTGTGTTGGAACTGATACGCACCAAGGCGCCCGGAGCCACCATAATCGTGACTGGCATTTTCCCTCGTAACGACAACCTCGCGGTGATGCCCACTATCGACAAGATCAATGCCAATCTGTCCAAGCTGGCGGATGGCGACAGGATTCGATACGTGAACATTAACAACAAGCTGGCGGCGCCAGACGGCAAGCTGTTCGAGGGCATGATGAACGCTGGTGACAAACTGCACCCCACCCTACAGGGTTACCAGGTGTGGGCGGATGCGTTGAAGCCCATCTTCACCGAAGTGCTCGGTCCGCCTGCGAAAGAGGACCACGCGCCACCGCCCACGGGTGATCCGAGCGCCCGGCGGTGACCCGTTCGGCGGAGTCCTTAAGGTCGAGGTATTCAATTGATGCTCCGTTGGCCCCAGAGGTCTCGACCCACGAGCCGGGACCGGGAAAGGTGAACGTCTGGGATGGGCCGCCAGCCGGCTATGGCGCGCGTTTGGACAGATACTCCCGCAGGCGGACCGGCAAACTTCTGGTATCGATGGGCTTGGTGATGTAGCCGTCGCAACCTTCCTCCATCGCGTGCTGCTCGTCGCCGTTCATGGCGAAAGCGGTGAGCGCCACAACCACGATGTCGCGGGTGTTCGGGTTCGCCTTGACGCGGCGCGTCAGTTCCAGACCGTCCATTCCCGGCAACTGGATGTCCACCAGCATCAGGGCGGGGTGGAAATCGTCGAGAATGGTCAGCGCCTCTTCGGCGTCGGTAGCCGTGCGCACGGTGTAGCCCTCGTGGGCGAGGAGGATTCGCGTCAGCTTCAGGTTGGCGGGCGTGTCGTCAATTACCAGGATCTGCTCATCGGCCATAGGTAGCTGCCAAAGTTATAGTTTTATGGTAACCGTTTCGGATTGCCCCCGTGCCGGGCGAGAGAGAATCGCAAGGACCACGGCCGGCTTTGCGGCCGGCTGGCAAGCTAGATGCCCCACCACTTCTTACGGTCATACGAGGCTGGCCTCCATGCCGTTCACCCGGATGGCAACCCACTCCGCGATGCCGGCGATGTCCAGGGACGGCACCACGCCTGCGTCCGCCAAGTGGCTACGCCTTGCAGAGGGGAACACGGACATGCCCATTTGGTCGGCGAGATGGGAGCCCAAGTGGACCAGGCTGACCACGGCGCGGTCGAATTTCGGCGCGGCGGCGGGATTATGGTGGAAGGCGGCGACATTCTGCATCTCGATGGGACATCCCCACTGCGACAGCAGCCAGCACCCGGCCTGGGCATGGTCCAAGCCGAAGAGGTCGCGCTCGGTGGCGAGCAACTCCAAGTGTTCATACTCCGGGAATACCGCCAATAGCGCCAGACGGCCGATGTCGTGGATCAAGCCTCCGATGTAGCATCGTTCCGATGGCAGGTTCGCCGATGCGGACAATTTCTGACAGATGAGCGCGGTCGCCAGATTATGGCGCCAGCAGGCATAGGTAAAGCCGCTGTGAGTGGCGTCGGCCAGGGCCTTCATGGCGGTGGTGGCGACGAGCGCCTTGACCCGTTCCAGCCCCAGGTACACGAGGGCCTGAAGCGGGCTGGCGATTTCGTACCGGCTGCGGAACAGCGGCGAGTTCGCGGCGCGCATCAACCCGGCGGCCATCACGGCATCGCTGCGCAGCAAAGCTCCGATGCGCGCCAGGTCCTGCGAGGGCCCATCGATGAGCCTTAACAATTGCACGGCGACCGGGCGAAACGGCGGCACGACGGTGAGCAGCCGGCGGCGATTCAAGGTGACGGAGTGTGGCAGGGTGGCCATCGTGCGTCTTTATTCCGCTCCCACTGGCCAGCAGGACGTACTGCTCCGGTCCCGTCACGCCGCCCTCAGAAATAATCTGGCCGGAATCCAACACGTCGGCGATCTGGCGGTACTCGACCACGTTGAGCAGATCCGGCCAAAATCGGCGTTCATCGGCGTTCATCGGCGGCTAAGGAATTCTCTTGAGAGATTTCGCGTTAGGACGGCACATCGGATTTAGCCGCCGATGA
>JADGNS010000827.1 GCA_017883355.1 Candidatus Solibacter sp. | reverse complement strand
CCTCGAAGCTGCTGCTCTTCACCTGAACTTCGTCGACGAACTCCATCTGGTAGTTCTTACCCACGCCGCCGTTCTGGATGTTGGTGATGTTTACGCCATCCACCATGTACACGTTTTCGGAGTCGGTGGCGCCGTCGATCTGGTACCCCGAAGCCGCGCCCGTAGCGCTGCCGCTCTGTAGGGGCTCTCCGCGAGCGCCCGGAGCCAGCGGAATCAACGACTGGAAGGAACGCCCCTTGGGCAGGTTGTCCAGGACCTCTTGCTGCACGGTCACGGCGACCTTGCTCTGCGATGTGTCCACCATCGTAGCCGAGCCGGAGACTTCCACCGTCTCCGCCACTGCGCCTACCTCGAGTTTCACGTCGATGGTCGGCATGCGGCCCACCGTCAAATCAAGGCCCGCCTGCTTGAAGGTGCGGAAACCCGGAGCCGTTACCGTCAGGGTGTAGGTGCCGGGAGGAAGCGCCGCAATCCGGAAATTCCCACCATCGTCGGTCTGGACTTTCCGGTTGCCAATGAGGTTCGCACCGGTTACCTCGACGTTAGCCTTGGCGACCGACGCGCCCGATGGATCTTTGACCATGCCCAGGAGTCCCGCGGTGGTCTCCTGTGCGAATGCGCCAGTCAAGAAACAAAGCGCGATGAGTATTGCTGGCAGTAACAGCCACTTTCCCGTGTAGGGACGTTGCATATGTTCTCCTCGTAGAATTTCGGATTCGAAAGTCCGAATCCAGTGAAAATCAGGGCCGCGCTCCCGGCATGAAAACCGCAATTGACGAATTGTAAAGCGCACCGCAAAAGTCGCAACCCCTTGACACCAAAGCAAACCAGCCATATACGGCCCTAAAGATCCGTAATTGGTTAATTTTTCAAATTGTCGAGGATTTTACACTGGAAAGCAAGGGGTATTTCACGCTGGTCAGGTAAACTCCGGAACTGATGGCCTACATCAGCTTTACACAGAGCAACTTAAGATAGCACCACAATATTGTGGTGTTGCAATCTACACCATAAAACACCACGTTTCTGTGGTTATGTGCTGGATTGGCCCGCATCAGCCAGACCGCGCGCTGCGGAAAATGCCCCACTATTCGTAGCGCAATGCGATCATCGGGTCCACCCGCGCGGCCCGACGCGCCGGGACATAGCAGGCGATCAGCGAAATCGCGCTTAGTACCGCCGGCGCTGCCACGAAGACCATTGGGTCGCTGCCGCTCACCTCATACAACATTCCCGCCAGCACCTTTCCCAGCAGTAACGAGAGCGCGAGCCCACTAGCGGCGCCGATCGCGGTCAAGGCGGCGCCCTCGCGCACCACCAGACGCAGCGTATCCCCAGCGCTCGCGCCCAGCGCCATGCGGATGCCGATCTCGCGCGTGCGCCGCGCCACCGTGTACGAACGAATGCCGTACAGGCCGACCACGGCCAGCAATAACGCGACCCCGCCGAAGATGCTGAACAAAGTGGCGGCGGTGCGCATGACCCACAAATCGGCGCTGCCCTCCAGATGTTGCTGCATCGTCTTCAGCCCGAGCACCGGGAGCGCGGCGTCAAATTCGCGGATCTCGCGGCGCACGCGTTCCACCATGCCGGATTCGCTGCTGACCTTCAGGTGGACCATCATATCCGACTGGTATTCCTCGCCAAACGGCGCGTAGACGTGGGGATCTTCCCTCTTGCCCACGAGGTGCTCCTGCACGTTCGCCACGATTCCCACCACCTCCTTCTCGCGCGCTTTTCCCGCCACCTCCCCTTCCCACAAGATGTGTTTACCCAGTGCGTCGCCATCCGGCCACAGACGGCTGGCCGCCAGGCGGTCGAGCACCACGGCGCTCCGCCCGGCCGCTTCCGCCGGAAGGAACGACCGGCCGCGCAGCAACGCGATACCCATGGTTTGGAAGTAGTCCGCATCGACGATGTTGCTCTGGCAGTGGACCAGGTTTCCCTTCTCGGCGGCGTCGGTTCCCGCGCGCCGGATGCTACGCCCGTTGGAAGTAATCCCAAAGGGCACGGTGGCGGCGAAGGACGCCGACTCCACGCCGGGCAACGCCTTCAGGCGCGCCACCAGCCCGCGGTAGGTTTCCCTCCCCCGTGTCTGGTCGCTTCCGGCGAGAGAGGCGTCAACTTCCAGCACAATCGAGTTGGCGATGCGGAATCCTGGAGCCATATCGGCGGCGCGCAGGGCAGAGCGCAGGAACAGGCCGGCCGCGGTCAGCAGGGTGAGCGAGAGGCAGATCTGCCCCATCACCAGAAGGTTGCCGCGCGAGAAGAGACGCTTTCCGCCACTCCCGCCGCGCTCGCCATCTTTGAGATCGGTAACCAGATCCGGGCGCGAAAGATTCCACGCCGGCATGAAGCCGAAAAGCAGGGTGCTGAACAGGCAGAAGCCAAAGGTGGCCGCCAGCACCCGCACGTCTGGTGTCGCCTGGTAGACCAGGTCGAGCGGGGCCAGACGGGTCATCGAACTCACCAGGATACCGGTGCTCCACCAGGCGATCAACAGGCCGGCGACGCCGCCCATCAAGGCCAGCATCAGGCTCTCCGCCAGAAGTTGTTGGACGATATCGCGCCGCCCGCCGCCCAGAGCCAGGCGGATGGCGATTTCCTTGCGCCGCGCCGCGCCGCGCGCCAGCATCATGTTCGCCACGTTGAGGGAGGCGATCAGCAGAACCACTGCCGCCATACCCAGCAGGAGGATGGCCGGCACCGCCAATCCCTTGTCCGAGGAGGGAGCGGTGGAGACGCTCAGCCGCGAAAGCGGGCGCACCAATAACGTCTGGTCCTTGTTCTCCACCGGCCAGGCGGTCTGCATCGCCGCGGCCACACCGGCCAGTTGCGCATCGGCCGCACCCAGGCTCATCCCCGGACGCAACCGCGCCAGCGCCATCAAGGCATGGTTATCGCGCGCCGCCAACGCATGGCCGCGATTTTCGAAATCGTTGGCCATGGCTTCGTACACGCCCAGCGGGACGTAGAGTTCGGCGCTGACCAGGGCGGTGGTGCCGGTGAAACCTTCCCGGGTGATGCCGACCACCGTGAACCATCGCCCGTTGAGGCGCAGCGCACGCCCCAGCATCGCGGCATCGCCGCCGTGCCGCTTCCAGAAGGAGTAGCTGACAATCACTACCTGACTGCCGCTCCCCGGTCGCTCCTCCCCGGCGCTAAACACGCGGCCGCGAAACAGCGGGACACCCAAGGTGTCGAAGTAGTTGGACGAAACCATATCGGCAAACACGCGGCGCGTCGAGTCGCCTTCGGTGAGGCCCACCATCGAAAGGTTGTGTGCCGCCAGGCTGGCAAAAACGCTGCCTTGCCCCCGCAGATCTACGAAATTGGGGTAAGAGAATGCCCTATAGCTATCGGGTTTCCGCGTATCGCGGCTGTACAGCCCCACCAGTTCCTCCGGCTTGTGGATCTCTAGCGGCTTCAATAGGAAGGCGTTCACCAGGCTGAAAATCGCCGCGTTGGCGCCGATTCCCAAAGCCAGCACCAGCACCGCGGC
>JADGNS010000826.1 GCA_017883355.1 Candidatus Solibacter sp. | reverse complement strand
CACCTGCTCGGCGACGATGAAGCGCTTGCGCTCCAGCGCGCGGATCGCCTTATCGGCCAGCGGCATGGCTTTGGCCAGATACGACGCCGAGAGCGGGCGTCTTTCGAGCATGCGCAGAATCTGCAACACGGCGTCGTCCGGGGCGGAATCGAGCAGCAGTTGGCGCGCCGCATCGCGCCCGGAATCGGTCAGCGTCCAGATTTTCCCGCGGCGGATCTCCGAGGAAAGCGGCAGCATGCCGCGCAGCACATCGCCCAGCGGGGAGCAGTAATAGCCCGCGATCCAGCGCCCGAGCGCCATCAGCTCCGCGCTGAGCACCGGCTCGCTATCGATCAGGCGGAGCGCATCGCGGGTGGCCACGCCCGGCGGATCGTCGTGGCAGCGCAGGATCACGCCGGTCAGTTTACGCGTCCCGAAGGGCACAATCAGACGGCTGCCCACGCGCACGCGATGGCGCAGGGTATCCGGCAGTGAATACGTGAACGGCTGATCGAGCGGCACCGGCAGACTGACGTCGCAGTAGAGGTAGCTTCCCTCGGGCATTTTACACGATCGCTCCCTGACGGTCGCGGCTCGGTTTGCAGCCGCGCACTCCAAACGGAGCCGCGACCGGGGTACCCCCCGGGGGTCGGGAGCGGTTCTTGGGCTGGAATGTACCGTCGCTGAGTTGGGCCAGTCTCATTAGCTGACGATTTTCGGTTTGATCACGGCGACTCCAATTGCGTTGCCCGCCGCCGTCAGTTTGCCGAGCATGGCTTCGTCGTCATACGTCCCGACAATCGCCCCGCCCGACCCGGCGAAATTGGCGGTGGCCCCCAGCGCCCGCGCCATCTGCACCATTTCGAGATTGCCGGGATCGATTTGATAAATCTTCGCCCGCTGATCGAAGTTAGCGTCCACCAGTTGATTCAGCCTTGCGTAGTTTCGCTGCAACAGACAGGTGCGTCCCTCGGCTGCGTAACCGGCCCAGGTTTCCATCGCACCGACCACTTCGGCATCGCCACGCAGCCAGCGCTCCCGCAGGTTGTTATGGAACACTTCCGTGCCTTCACTCAGCGACGTGCGGTAAGCGACATACACATTCGGCAGCAGACCCACATCCATGCGTTCGTACTCGCCGTAACCGCGCGCCTCCATCAGGGCCCGCGAGAAATCCATATACACTAACCCCTGGTACGCCTGCACCACGCGATCCTGCAATCCCGCGGGAACATTCAATTCCTGCGTCTCGGTCTCTAGCGCCAGGTTGGCCTGCACCGGAAGCGGGATCTCCAGCCCGTAATACTGACAGAGCGCCCGCAGCGACGCCGTGATGATGGCGCTCGATCCGCCGAGGCCCAGGCGTTGCGGCACGTTGGATTCGTACTCCAGCGTGAAGTTGCGATCCGGCAGTTCGGCGCCTTGCTGGCGGCAGTAATCCACCAGGCGGACAATCGTCGCCTGTATGATCCGAAAGCCTCCGTAGTAGCCGCGCCATCGGGTAATGCGATATAGGTCGTCGAGGTTCTCGAAGACGGGAAGATCTACTTTGGAAGGCTTGATCTCCAGGCGGCCGCTGGGATAGAGCAGCACCCGCGCCCGAAAATTCGACATGGCAAAAGAGAGTGTTTTACCATAGTATCCGTCGCTGGGATTTCCCAGAAAACCGGCGCGCGCATAACCGTAGGTTTCAATCATTTCCTGTTCCAATCCGCGGTGTCCATGAGGATAGTTACCGGACCTTGGTTGACTAAATGCACTTCCATCATCGCCTGAAACACGCCGGTCTCCACCGGTACCGGCCCGCTTCGCAACTTGTCCACGAAATAATTATAGAGAGCCTGGGCCTGCTCGGGGGCCGCCGCCTGGTCGAAGCTGGGACGCCTGCCCTTCCGGCAATCGCCATACAGGGTGAACTGCGACACGATCAACAACGATCCACCGGCATCGACGATATTGCGGTTCATTTTCCCCGAACTGTCTGGGAATACTCGCAATCCGAGGACTTTGTCCGAAAGATAGTTTACTTCCGATTCCGTGTCGGATCTGGCCATCCCGGCCAGTATCACTAATCCGGTACGTATAGATCCAACGGTGTTTCCATCGACAGTTACGCGGGCCTCGCTTACTCGTTGCAGAACCAATCGCATAGGTAGTCCTATACACTCCGGAACCGGCGCCCTTCAGTTTCTTGACGGCGCCTCGATTTCCTATGATATATTGACCGTGGGTGACAAATGGCACGAGGAAAGACCACGGAAGATCTTAGCACTTTGCAAATGGCCTTGGTCGGCTATCAAGTCGAGAAAGAGCGGATCGAAGAAAAGATCAGGGAGATTCAGGTCAGGCTGAAAGGCAAAGCCGCTCCCTCACCGGCGTCTGCCGCGCCGAAGCCTGCCGGCGTCAAGCGCGTCCTCAGCGCGGCGGCGCGCAAGCGCATCTCGGCGGCGCAGAAGAAGCGCTGGGCGGAACACCGCAAGAGTGTCAAGGCTACCAAGGAAGCGTAAACTCACGCGCTTGGCTCTCAGGCCGCTGCCAACCGGCCTTAAGTCGTGGGAGGCGCAGCAAAGCGCCATTCATAGCGCTGCGCCATCTGTTCCACCGAGCCTTCCTCCGCAATTACTCCATTCCTGAAGAATGCCGCGCGGGAGCACATCGCCTGCGCAAAAGGCATATCGTGTGTAATCAGGATTTTGGCCTGCGGCAGGGCGGATAATAACTGGGCCAATGCGCGCTGCCCGGGCGGATCCAGAAAGGTCGTCGGCTCGTCCAGGACCAGGATATCGGGCTCCACTGCCAATATGCCGGCGATGGCCACGCGCTTCTTCTCGCCGGCGCTCAGGTGATACGGCGCCTTGCCCGCCGCCGCCGCCATCCCCACCTGCTCGAGCGCGGCCATGGCGCGCCGCGCCGCCTTTTCCGGGCTGAGGCCGTGATTCAACGGTCCGAAAGCTACATCTTCCAAAACGGTGGGCATGAACAACTGGCTTTCGGAATCCTGAAACACCAGCCCGATCTTGCGGCGGACCTCCACGAGGTTCGCCGGGGTAACGGGCAGGCCGCATACTTCCACCGTTCCCTCGCCCGAAAGCAGCCCGTTCAAGTGCAGGACGAAGGTGGTTTTTCCACTGCCGTTGGCGCCCAGTAGGGCCACCGTCTCGCCTGCTTCCAGGCGAAAGTCGACGCCGTTGAGTGCCACTGTACCATCGTCGTATTGGAATCGCAGTCCCCGTACCAGAATTAGCGGTGACATTACGCCACCCTCTCGATCAGGACCCGTAACGCCACGGGCGTTACTACTCCAATAGCCAGGAAGATCACGTCGCCGGGGTGAAAGTGTAACTCGGTCAGTGGACGGAAGTATCCTGGAAAACCGCGTGCCAGCATGGCCCGGTGAATCTCGTCGGCGCGCGCGTACGAGCGCGCGAACAGCACTGCTAAGGCTCCCGCCGCCGCGCGGAATCGCGCTGCGTTACCCGCCAGGCCCCCCACCGTGGCGCCGCGCGCCAGGGCTGCCTTCCGCATA
>JADGNS010000825.1 GCA_017883355.1 Candidatus Solibacter sp. | reverse complement strand
GTCTTTCTCGGCTAGCTTCGCGGCTATGAAGGCGTCGATGGAGTTGCGCACCCAGCGCGATTCCGTGCGTGGTACCGGAGGTTTCTTCAGCGGTTGGAGCGACCAGAGTGCGGCTTTTGCGCTTCCTGGGGCCGGGACTTGGGGCCAAAGCGCGCCTTGTTCGATCCAGGTCCGGATCTCCGCCACCTCAGCCGGCGTTAGTGGCGAACTCTGCATCGGCATCTTCGGCATTTCGCCGGAGATCATCCGCACCAGCAGGCTCTCCCCAGGTTTGCCCGGCACGATGGCGGGGCCGTGCAGGCCGCCCGTCCTGGCATCCGCGGCGGAGGCGAGTGAAAGGCCGCTCATGCGGACCGACGGGTTGTGACACTTGAGGCAGCGCTCCGCCAGGATGGCGGTGGCCTGCGGCGGTTCGGCCGCGCCGACAATCGAGGCTGCGGCGCAGGCGGCGAGAATTACGGGTCGGAAGGAGGACAGCATCGTGAAACTGAAAGCATTGTACATCCAACCGGGCCTATATGCCGAAGCACATTGCGTCAAAGACCCAATCGCCATATAATCAAGCCACTGAACGAACCGGAGGGGAAATGTTGCGCACGCTGCCACTGCTGTTGTGGACCGCGCTCGGCCTTGTAGCCGCGGAACCTGGCTATTTCCATGATATTCGGCCGATCTTGCAGAGACAGTGCCAGGGTTGCCACCAGCCCAACCTGAAGTCCTCGAATCTCGACCTTACAACCTACGAAGGCCTCAAGATGGGAGGCAAGCGCGGCCCTGCGATCGGCCTGCTCGTCAAATATCTTACCGGTGAGATAAAGCCGCAGATGCCGCTCGGCATGGCGCCGCTGCCTGCGGAGCAGGTCGAGATGGTTCGGAGTTGGGCGACGGCGGGCGGCCTGGACGACACGCCGGCCGAGGCCCGTGAGACTCTCTCCGCCGGCGCCCCCACCGTCTATTCTCTTCCGCCCGTATTGACGGCCCTGGCCTTTTCGCCCGATGGAAAGATGCTTGCCGTATCCGGCAATCGCGAGATCCTGCTGCACACACTCGATGGCAGCGCGCCGCCCAAGCGCCTGGCCGGCCTCTCCGACAACATCCTCTCGCTCGCCTTCTCCCACGACGGCGGGCTGCTGGTGGCGGGCGGCGGCACTCCGGCCCGTTTCGGTGAGATCCAGTTCTGGGACCTGCCCGCCGCCAGACTCAGACGCTCCGTCACGATGACCGGCGATACCGTGTTTGGCGTGTCGCTCTCTCCGGATGGCACACGGGTCGCGGCCGGCTGCACGGACAACACCGTTCGCATTGTCGATAGCGCCACCGGCAAAGAGCTCAACAAAATGGGCGCGCATGAAAACTGGGTCCTCGGGACCACATTCAGCGTGGATGGCAAGCGCGTGGTATCCGTGGGTCGCGACCGCTCGGCCAAATTGACGGACGCGGCGTCGGGCGCCTTCCAGGAGAACGTGAACCTGCTGCGCGGCGAGTTGGCGGCGGTGGCGCGGCACCCGTCCGAGAATATCGTCGTCATCGGAGGGGAAGATCGCATCGCTTACGTGTACCTGATGGACCGCCCCAAGAACATGAAAATCGCCGATGACACCACGCTGGTTCGCAAACTCGAACGCCAGAACGGTGTGATTGCCGCGCTCGCCTGGTCGCCCGATGGAAACCGCATCGCGGTGGCGGGCGCGGCTCCGGAGGTCACCGTGTACGACGCCGGCACCGGCGCGCGCGTGACCGCATGCACGGGACATTCGGCGGGGATCTATTCGGTGGCGTTCAGTCCCGACAGCACAACGCTCGCGACGGGCGGCTTCGACGGTACGGTGCGTCTCTATGACGCTGCTACGGGCGCGTTGAAGAAGGCGTTCGTGCCGGTGCCATTGGAGCGGCCCGCTTCGGTGCCGGGAGGTCTGCAATGATGCGCTACGCATGGGTGTGGGCACTGGCGGCGCGGACGGCGCTGGCCGCGGCCCCGGTGATCGTGGAATTGAAGCCGCGTGGCGCGGAACTCGGCCGACCATTTACTCTGACCGCGATCGGCCGCAACATCGGCGAAGGTGCGCGCGTGATCTCGACGCTCCCGGCTTCATTCACCCTGGTGCTGGCGACACAGATGCCCGGGACCATGGCCGCCCCGGGACGCTCGGTATCCTTTCTGGTGGAACCAAGCGCGGGCGCGGCGCCCGGAGTCTATCCCATCCGAATCGAATCGCCCTCCGGCATTTCCAACGTCCTGCTCTTCACCATGGGGACCTATCCTGAGGTGACGGAAGAGGAATCGCAGCCCAACTCACCGCCCCATCGTAACGACACCATCGAGACCGCCGAACCGGTGCGGTCGTCTCCGGTTGTGGTCAACGGCACGCTTCGCGGTCCGGAGCGCGATGTCTACCGCGTGTATGGCAAAGCCGGCGAACGGCGAGTGTTCGAGTTGGAAGCCCGGCGCGCGGGCTCTGCGATAGACCCCGTGCTGCGGATACTGGATGGGTCCGGCAAACAACTGGCGCGTAGCGACGATGCTCCCGGCGCCGGTCTCGACGCCCGTTTGGATTTCACATTCCCCTCCGAAGGCAATTACTACGTTGAGGTCACCGACGCACGCTTCAGCACGCAGGTACAGAACTTCTACCGTCTCAAAATGGGTGCATATCGTTACGCCGCCGGCATCTTCCCCCTGGGCGGCCGGCGCGGGGAACGTGTGCCCGTGACGTTCTTCGGAGGCAGTCTGGGCGCGGCTGTGGCGACTACCGCGGACCTCGGCAAAATCAGCCAGACTCAGTTGCTGACCCAGGTTGCGCTGCCTGACTCCCCGGTCTTGCCTTTCGTTTTTGCGGTGAGCGACCTGCCCGAGTTGATGGAACCGGTGTCCGGCAAAGTGCCAATCCCCAGCGTGGTAAACGGCCGGCTGGATAAGGCCGGAGAGATCGACCGGTACCGCTTCTCCGTGGAGCCGGGCGAAAAGTTGATCTTCGAATTGCAGGCGCGCGAACTGGGCACGTCGCGCCTCGAAGGCATTATCACCGTGTCTGACGCCGCCGGCAAGAAACTGGCCTCGGCGGGCGATCAACCGCTGACCGAAGATGTCTTCGCGGTGCAGGGCACCAGCCGGACCAGCAGCGATCCGTTTCTCAACCTGACCGTTCCGCCGGACGTCCGCGAACTGGTGGTGTCCGTGGAAGACCTGGCCCTGCGCGGCGGACCTCTCTACGGCTACCGGCTCATCACCCGCCGGGAGGCGGAGGACTTCACGTTGACGGCGTCGACGCCCTTCATCAATATTCCTGCCGGTGGCACGGCCGTCATCGGCGTTTCGGCGGACCGCCGCGGATACGACGGGCCCATCCAACTCACGATTCCGAATCTACCGAAAGGCATCCACGTCGACGGCGGCATGATTCCCCGCGAGTACGTCGATGCCGGCAATGCGCGCACCATCAACCGGCGCGGCATCCTCACCATCACCGCCGACCCGGGCGTTACCTTCGCCAGCAGCCAACTGGAGGT
>JADGNS010000824.1 GCA_017883355.1 Candidatus Solibacter sp. | reverse complement strand
ATCCCGGAAACGCTCGTTGCGGGCGGAGCGAAGACGTCGTAATCCGGCCCGAACTGCGCGAGGTAATGGAGCGAGTAGGCCCGCTCGAATACCAGGATGGGCAGCAAAAGGACCGTTCCGAGATATGGCAGGGCAAACAGGCATCCGGCAATGCAACACGTCACCAGGACCACCCCCACCACAACGACGCTGATGGCAATCGCCAGCACGATCCGGAAAAGGAAATAGAGAACGAGGTTGCCGATATTGCCCCGCAACAAACCGCCCAACTCCCGCCACGCGTCGAGGCACCGGCAGCGACGCAAGAACTGAAGCGGCACCACGAAATCACTCGTCAGCCGCCCGATGATCCAGAACACGATCCCGAAAGCTATGATCACGAACACTAACACCACGGCCAGGAGCAGGCCCCCAGGGCTGACAGCTTCTCGGAACACCATCCTCATCACATCCAGTACCAAGCCACCCACCAGCGGAAGCATCACCACCAGGCCAATCAACGAGATCACCAGCCGGAACAGGAACAGGCTGTTGGCTTCAGGACGGAATCTGGCCCAGGGCACCCGCACCTCCGCGGCGTTGACCGCCACGCAATGCAGAAACATGAATCGTCCCCGGCTGCTTAGCCACATCACGACCAGCCAAATGGCGAGACTCGCCAGAATCAGCGCAACCGCCAACGGAGCGATCCACGCGATGTTGTGCATCACATAATCGCGCGCCTGCTCCAATCCCTCGCGGAGGCTTTGCCCTGCGTGGCCGTGATGCCCGCCGTAGTTGAGGCCGCCAGGAGACCCTCCCCCTTCGCCCAGGCAGGCCAGCCACGCGCAAAAGCCGATCACGAACCACCTCCTGGCATCGAACGGCTGGAACAGCACCTTCTTGACGCGGTCCATCGCCTGCCCGACCGGCAGCGTCACACTCATTTCTTTCGGTTGCATTGTTGTCCTCAGAGTCTGGTTCGCCTGCTGATGTCGCCAGTTTCCCCGCAACCCGGCACCGAAACAACTACAATTAGGGTTGGGGTTTGTGGCAGCCTGGCCCAACCGCAGATGGACACGGATGAACGCAGATGACAGAGTCTTGGCTTCCAGACCATCAAATCGCATGAAATCGTTAAGCCGGAAATTAATGTCGCACCGCATCCAACCGCTGCTTTTGGGCGCAACTGCCGCCCTGCTCTGCGGCGCGCCTTTCGCGCGCGGGCAGATCGAGACGGCGAAGGTGACGGGGGGAGAGTTGCGCGGGGTGGTCAAGGACGGTGTGGCGGTCTTCAAGGGAATTCCCTTTGCGGCGCCGCCGCTGGGCGATTTGCGCTGGCGTCCGCCCCAGCCCATGCAGCCGTGGACGGGGGTCAAGGCGGCGGACCACTTCGCCCCGGCGCCGATGCAGGATGCGATGATGGCGATGTTGATGGGTAGCGCGGCCAACTTCAGTGAGGATTGCCTGCATCTCAATGTGTGGACGCCCGCGAAGACCCCGGACGAGAACCTGCCGGTGATGGTCTGGATTTACGGCGGGGCGTTTGTCGGCGGGATGACGAGCGCGCCGGTTTACGACGGCGCGAAGCTCGCGCGCAAGGGCGTGGTGCTGGTGAGTCTCGCTTACCGCCTCGGCGCGTTCGGGTTCCTGGCCCACCCGGAGTTGAGCCGTGAGAGCGGCAAGGGCTCCGGTAGCTACGGCCTTCAGGACCAAGTCGCCGGCTTGCGCTGGGTGAAGGAGAACATCGCCCGCTTTGGGGGCGATCCGTCGCGGGTCACCATCTTCGGCGAATCCGCCGGCGGCATCTCGGTCAGCATGCTCACCGTGGTGCCAGCGGCCAAAGGCTTGTTCCAGCGCGCGATCTCGGAAAGCGGCGGCTCGATGGCCCCGCTCAAACAGGCCGACGCGCCGGGCTTGAGCGTCCCGTCTCTCCAACAAGCGGAGGAGACGGGCCGCCAATTCCTGGCCCGGCTCGGCGCGAATGACATCAAAGCCGCCCGCGCCCTCGACGCCAAAGTGATCCAGAAGGCCGTATCCGGGATGGGCACCTTTTGGCCCGTCGCCGATGGCGAGACCATCGCCGGCGACGAGTCCGAACTCTATGAAGCCGGCCGGTTCAACGACACACCTGTCCTCATCGGGTCAAACTCGGACGAGGGAGCCATGTTCGTCTGGACCAAACCAACGCCGGAGACCCTCGAAAAACAGGTCCGCCACGATTCCGGGCCCGCGGCCGAGACCATCCTCAAGGCCTACCCGCACGCGACCGAGGCCGAGGCTTTCAAAGCCACCAAGGACCTGCTGCGCGAAGGCCTCTTCGCCTGGCCCACCTGGACCTGGGCCAAACTCCAAACCCGAAAGGGCAAACATAAAGCCTTCGTTTACTATTTCGATCACCATGCCTCCACCTCGCCCGATGGCGCCAGCCACGCCGCCGAGATCGGCTATGTCTTCGGCAACCTGGGCGGCTGGGGCAGCGGGACGAACTCCGTGGATTTCAAGCTGTCCGACCTCATGAGTTCATATTGGGTCAACTTCGCGAAGACCGGCGATCCGAACGGCTCCGGCCTGCCCAACTGGCCGGCGTTCACCGAACTGGAGATGAGCGCGATGTGCTTTAACCAGGCGCCTGCCGCTCGGCCCCTTCCGAACCTGGAGAAGTTAAAGGCGATCGACGCCTATTTCGCCTGGCGCCGTGAACAGGCAAATACCGGGGCGGGCGAAAAGCGGATCGCGCCTTTGGTCGGCGGCAGCGCGCGCAGGATGCAGCGCGACACGGTGGTCTTGCCGCAGCCGCTCTCGCCGACCAGGGCCAGAGTCTCGCCGCGACCAATCGAAAAACTCACATCCTGCACGGCGCGCACCTTGCCGGTCTCTCGCTGCAAGAGGCCGCTGCGAATCGGGAATTCCTTGAACAGCCCGTCGACCTCGAGCACGGTCATGCGCTGGCCTCCGCGATGGTGTGGAAGCAGCTGGCGCCGGCCTGGTCAGGCGGAATAACCGGAGGGGTCTGCGTTTCGCAACGTCCCGCGATCACTTCGGGACAACGCGGATGAAAGGGACAACCTACGGGGCGCGCACCCGGATGCGGCACCGCGCCGCCGATTGTGGCGAGCCTTTCGCGCGGTCCCGCGCGCAAATTCGGCACGCTTCGCAGCAGCGCGCGGGTATAGGGATGACGCGGCGCCGCAAACAGTCTCGCCACTGGCGCGAACTCGACGATACGGCCGAGATACATCACCGCGACGTCGTCGGCCATCTGCGCGATCACGCCCATGTCGTGGGTGATCAGCATCAGCGCGACGCCTTTGGTGCGCTGCAGCCGGCGCAGCAATCCAAGGATCTGGGCTTGCGTGGTCACGTCGAGCGCGGTGGTCGGTTCGTCGGCGATCAGGATCTGCGGATCGGCGGCCAGCGCGAGCGCAATGCCGACGCGCTGACGCAGGCCGCCGCTGAGCTGGAATGGATAGGCGTCGATGCGGGTTTCCGGGCGGGGAATGCCGACCTCGCGCAACAGCTCGACGACGTGC
>JADGNS010000823.1 GCA_017883355.1 Candidatus Solibacter sp. | reverse complement strand
GTGATCGACGTGGGCGGGCCGGGGTCGTTTGACTCCTCCTACGCGCACAAGCCATCGTTGATCGCGCACCAGGGAGATCTGTACCATTTCTATTGCGCCGTTTCGCGGATCAACGGCAAAGAGGTGCGCGGGATCTCTGTAGCGCGGTCGCGTGCGTGGACGTGAGCGTAAGAACGGCGCACCGCTTACCGGATGACGACGGGCACGCCGTCCGCGAAACCAACAGCCATTTAGGCATTCGCCCGCAGCAGGGGGCCGACCGCCAGGTCCTCGTCAATCAAGGGCCAGTGGATGCCATAACCGGAAGGCGAGAGTTCCGCTCGATTTCGCTCTACAAGGGATGCGTGGGCAAGCCGCTCGGAGCACTTTTCCCAGGGAATGGACACCGACCCGGTTTCCATGATCACAATGAGCGCCTCGGGCGTGGTCTCGATTGCCTTTGCCAAAACCGGCTTCGTCTTACTTTGCACGATCCCCTCCGAAATGCTCCCGCCAAGCAACAATGAGCTGATCGAAATGCTCAAAGATTATCTGCCGCACCTCGCGTCGCAAACGCGGCGTGCAGTTGTATTCAAAGTCCTCGACGATATCGAAACGGTCCGGTTGCAGCCAATACTTGCACTCCGCATCTCCCTTCACGGCATGCACGTGCATCGGCTCATTGCCCTCGTTCGAATAGAAATGAAACCGCCAGCCCTGTACATAGAGAATAGTGGGCATCAGTTCGCAATTCCATTATAAAGAGTTCAAGGGGATCGCTGGTGCGGAATTCCTGCATGGTGCCAGGCGGAAGCACCCGACCGCGCGCCATTCCGCGGAAAGGCCCCGCTCTGTTGCCACCCTAAATCGAGCGCGAGCCCATGGAGACGATGTCCTCGATCTGCATGGCCTCTTTGACGACGAAAGGCTCGCCGTACTTGACGCCGATCAGGTTGCCGTAGAAGCGGGCGACGGCGCCGAGGCGTTCCCGTATCTCCAGCTCGTTGGGGAACAGGGTGCCCCCCTCGATGGTCTCGCCGTACTGCGACGTGTAGCTCAACAGCGCCGTCATGCGGCGCTCGAACTGCGCGCTGATATCCACGATGAAGGACGGCTTGACCTCGGCATAGACGCTGGCATAGAGGATCTTGAACGGGCGGTGGGGCTCGCTGTACTCGTCGAGTTTGCGGAGTCCGGCGAGGAAGCAGGCCTCGAAACCGATTTCGCTGGCGCGGTAGTGGTCGGGGTGGCGCGCCTCCCAATAGGGCAGGATCACGACGCGCGGTTTGAGTTCGCGGATCTTGACGGCCAGGGTCATGCGGGCGGCAAGGGTGTTTTCCAGGCGGGCGTCGGGGAAGTGGAGGTTGTCGCGCCACTTCAACAGCATGTGCTTGCCCGCGACCTCGGATTCGGCCACGCGCTGCTCGGGGGAACCGCGGGTGCCCATGTCGCCGGCGGTGAGATCGAGGACCCCGGTGCGGTAGCCCGATTCGGCCATTTTGATGAGGGTACCGCCGCAGGTCTGCTCCACATCGTCGGGGTGTGCTGCGATTGCTAAAACATCCACACTCATGTACTTGCCGCCAGTTTCTTCAAGAACTCATTTATGTCAATCCGGTACTTAAAGGCCTTCCTCCGATTGATGGTGACGACGGGAACTTCGTGGTCGTAGAGGCGGACCAGGTCGGGGTCGGAATCGATATCGATTTCGGCGTAATCGAAGTCGACGTGCTGGCGGGCGGAAGCGATCACCTGTTTGGCATCGTCGCAGAGACAGCAGCGGGCGCGGGTATAGAGTGTCACCTGAGGTTTCATTTACCAGTGAACATCCTGCCGCCGGGTATAGCTCTGGCGGGGCACGAGCAGGAAGATCAGGGCGATACCGGCCAGAAAGCCTCCGACATGGGCCAGGAAGGCGACGCCTCCACCCTGGGAGGCGGTGGAATGGCCGATGGTGCCGACTCCATTAAAGAACTGGATGAAGAACCACCATATAAGCATAAGCCATGCTGGGACTTCGACCGTGGTGAAGAAGAAGACAATGGTCACCAGGGAGACGATGCGCGAATGCGGAAACTTGACCATGTAGGCGCCCATCACGCCGGCGATGGCGCCAGAGGCGCCGACCATGGGGACGCGGGAACCCGGATCGCCCAGGTACTGGGCCAAGGCGGCGGCGGCGCCGCACAGCAGGTAAAACAGCAGGTACTTGGCGGAGCCCAGGATGTCCTCGATATTGTCGCCGAAGATCCACAGGAACCACATGTTGCCGAGCACGTGCAGCCAGCCGCCGTGGAGGAACATGGAGGTGAGCACGTTCAGCAGGCTGAAGTGGTCCGGCACGAGACCGTAAGCGGCGATGAACTCGTTACGGGAATAGGGCTCGAGGGAAATCTCGAAGAGGAATACCAGGATGTTGATGACGATCAACAGCACCGTGACGACAGGCTTGGAGTAACTGGGTTGTGTGTCGCGTAGGGGGAACATTTATTTGGGGAGCCCACCGCGGGCGGTGCGCAGCGCGTAATCGGGGTGGGAGCGGCGTTCGGCCCGGCCCATCAGGGCAGCCACCTCGTCCAGGCCGCGAATGCCGCCGCGGGCGCCCAGCGCGGTGCAGTTGAGGGCCGCCATGGCATTGGAAAAATCGAGAGCTTGCTGCATCGGCATGGCCTGCAAAACAGCATAGCAGAAGGCCCCGTGAAAGACGTCGCCGGCGCCGGTAGTATCCACACAGTTGACGACAAACGCGGGCGAGTAGTAGAACTTGTTGTCCTCGCGGGCGAGCGAGCCGTGGGCGCCCAAGGTCATGGCGGCAACGCGGATGCCGTACTGCTTCTGGATGGTTTCGAGGGCTTTGAAGGGGTCGGTCTCGCCGGTCCATGCGGTGGGAAACTCGCTGGACGCCACCAGGTAATCCACATTGGGGAGGACGCGGTCGAAGCCGTGATAGATGGTATCGACATCGACGGTAACGGGCATGCCGTGGCGGCGGGCGATTTCGGCGGCGCGGGCGACGGCGGGGGTATCGTGGCCGTCGATGTGGAGCAGACGTGCGCCAGAGATCATGTCCTCGGTGATCTCCTCGGGGAGCACCTTGAGGCAATCGTCGCGCCGCCACAATACGGTACGCTCGCCGGTGGAGCGATCGATGACGATGTAGGCGGACTGATTGGGACAGCCCTTGCGGATCATCACGTGATCCAGGTTGATGCCGGTGCCCTGGAGGCTTTCCAACTGGATGCGTCCGCGCAGATCGTCGCCGATCGCGCCGATGTACTTGGTGCGCAGACCGAGGCGGGAGCAAGCGACGAGGGCGCTGGCCACCTGGCCGCCGGGGCTGAGGTGCTCTTCTTCGAACGGCACCTTGCCGGCATAGGCCGGGAAGTGCGGGACGATCAGCATGGTATCGGTGGCATTGAGCCCCAGTCCAACGACGTCGAATTCAGGCATCAGGATCTATTGTAAGGGGCGCGCGGGCGCGGAGAGTGCGCTCTTTCGGGGGCAAGGGCCGGGGACTACTTCTTTCGCGCGGCGG
>JADGNS010000822.1 GCA_017883355.1 Candidatus Solibacter sp. | reverse complement strand
GGCATAGGCGCCACGGTCCAACCGGATGTTGAGGTAGCCGTTGCCGGCCACTTCCAGGGCCGCCACGCCGGGGATCGGGCCGATCTCCGCCGCCAGTTCGGAAGCGATCTTCCGGGGAGCCTGCCGCAACTGTTTCGCCAGTTGGAAGGCCGCGGGCACGGCCATCTCGCCGAAGTCGCTCTGCCGCGGCTGCTCGATGGTTACCGCCAGATCGACGCCGTAGCGAATCTGTATATGCGCGTGGAAGGCGCTCGCAATCTGCTTTTCAATGGAATGAAACACGGGAAACTACGAGTATAACGTAGCCCCGTCAGATCTCGTATTCCGGCGCCTTCGTGCTGCGTCCGAAATTGATGTGATTCCAGATGCGCTCGTGCACGAAATACACGCCGATCTTGAGCACCATATCGAGCGCGCCCGCCCCCAGGGAAAGCGAGCCTTTCCCCGTCAGCACGTAGAAGATCCCCGCGGTGGTCGCCGACCCGAGGATGCGGTAGCTCACCGCTTTGACAATGCTCCGGTAATGGCTTTCGACGTGGCCCACTGCCCCTGATTGTACTATACCTGATGGAGATTGCCGTGATCGAAACTTACGCGCAGTAGTCCACCGCCGTTTCCGCCAGAATCTCCGCCAGGGTGATTACCGATTCCACGTCCACCCACTCCACGTCGGCGTGCGCGCCGGCGCCGCTGGCTCCGCAGACTACGGTCTCCACGCCCGCCGCCTGCAACAGCGCGGCGTCCATCCATGGCGTATCGCCGATGTGGGCCGCCGGGCAACCGCGCACTTTGGCCGCGGCCCGGTCCACCGCCTTCACAATGCGCGCGGTCGCCGGCACCTCGAACGGGTCGCGCACGAAGAAGGCGTGCACCGTCGCGTGGAAATCCGCATCCTGCGCGGACAAGCGATCCACGATGGCCTGGATCTCCGCCGTGGCTTGCGCCTCGGTTTCCCCCGGCACGGTGCGGCGCTCGATCTGCACCGTACACGACGGAGCATAGGTGCTCAGGCCGGCGCCGCCGCTCAGCAGGGCGGCGTGGAGGGAGGGCGGCCCTACCAGCGGGTGCGGCGGACGGGCGCGCAGGTCGCGCTCGAGTTCGCTCAGGCCGGCCAGGAATTGCCCCATCTTCATGTTGGCATCGATGCCGAGGGCAAACTTGCTGCCGTGGGCCGCGCGCCCGGCCGTCTCCACGCGGATCCACAGGTAGCCCTTGTGCGCCAGGCAGACTTCGAGGTTCGTCGGTTCGGTCACGATGGCGCCATCCACGTGGACGCGGGCGAGCATGTCGCTGGTGCCCAGGCTGCCATATTCCTCATCGGCCACCGCCGCCACCAGCACGTCGCCGCGCAAACGCGTGCCCGAATCGTGGAGCGCTTTGGCGGCAGCCATGCAGGCCGCGAGCGACCCTTTCATATCGCAGGCGCCGCGTCCGTACAACTTGCCGTCGCGCGTGGCGCCGCTGAACGGTTCGGCCATGCCGGCGATGTCCACCGTGTCGCAGTGCCCTTGGAGCATCAGGCTGCGCCCACCGCCAGAGCCCGGCAAGCGTCCCAGCACGCTGGTCCGCCCGGGTGCGGGTTCCAGCGTCTCTACCGCGAGCCCGCAGGCGCGAAGCGACTCCGCGATGAACGCGGCGATTTCCTTTTCTCCCGGCGCGCCGGGCGCGAGCGTGGGGTTGATCGAATTGATCCGCACCAGACGCGCCAGAGTTTCTAATGTGTACTTGCGGTCGATTCGCATGCGTTATCGCTCCCTCACGGTCGCGGCTCCGATTGAAGCGTCTCACACCCCGACCTTCACGGTTTGGCCGGCGGGCAGGGTCACCATCTGCGTGCGTCCATTGATGCGCACGGTAGCTTTGGTGGCTACCGGAGATCGCAGGGTGGCGGAAGTCAGCTTGCCGTTCTTCCACGCCATGTCCACCGTCACGTTGCCGCGCGCCTTGAGGCCTGTGACCGAGCCCTCCGCCCATGCCTGGGGCAGGGCCGGCAGCAGATGAATTTCCCCGGCCTGCGATTGCAGCAGCATTTCCGCCATTCCCGCCGTGGCGCCGAAATTGCCATCGATCTGGAACGGCGGGTGGGTATCGAACAAGTTGGAATACACGCCGCCGCCCTTGCCGTAATCGATGTTGTTGCCCTTGCCGGTAATGTGCAGCAGGTTGCGCAGCAGGCGGTGGGCGTGATCGCCGTCGAGCAACCGCGCCCAGAAATTGATGCGCCATGCCATGGCCCATCCGGTGGATTGATCGCCGCGCGCGTTGAGGGAAACCCTGGCCGCGTTGGCCAGTTCCGGCGTCGCCACCGGCGAGATCTGGCGCCCCGGATGCAGTGCGAACAGGTGGGACACGTGGCGGTGCTCGTCGCGAATATCGTCGCGGTCTTCCGGCCACTCCTGCAGTTGTCCCCAGGCCCCGATTTTCGGCTTGAGCAGTTTCCCGCGCAGTTGCGTCACTTTCTGCCGGTAGTCGGCATCCACGCCGAGGGCGGCGGCGGCCTCCAGGTAATTGGTGAAAAGGTCCCAGACGATTTCCTGATCGTAGGTCACGCCGGGTTCCTCCGGTCCATGCTCCGGGCTCCAGCCGTCGGGCGTCACTAATGCACCATCGGCCCGTGCCACCAGGTGGTCTTCCCAGAACTGAGTTACTTCCTTGAGCACCGGGTAAGCCGTCTTTCGCAGGAACTCGCGATCGCGCGTGAAAGCGTAGTGCTCCCAATAATGCTGAGCGTACCAGGCCGAACCGGGAGGATTCCATTTGAAACTGCCCGCGCCGAAGATATTGTTCTCGGTCTGCACCGTCCAGCCGCGCACATTGGGATAGTGCTGCCGTGTCGCCTCGGCGCGCACGCCGCGCAGGCTGTCGACGTAATCGAAGAACGGAATGGCGCATTCCGCCAGATTAGTCGGCTCGGCCGGCCAGTAGTTCATTTCGATATTGATGTTGGAGTGATAGTCGCTGCGCCACGGCGGATTGTTGGAGTTATTCCAGAGTCCCTGCAAGTTGGCCGGCAGGCTGCCCGGCCGCGAGGAGGAGATCAGCAGGTAACGGCCGTACTGAAAGAAGAGCGCCTCGAGCGCGCCATCGGCCGCGCCGTCGCGATAGCGCAGCAGGCGCTCGTCGGTGGGCAGATCGGGAGCGGTGGCGCCGAGAGAGAGCGAGACGCGCCGGAAGAGCGACTGATAATCGGCGACGTGCGCCGCACGTAAGTCCGGGTAGGACTTTGCGGCCGCGGCCCGGAGTTGCCGGTCGAGCACAGCGTGCGGCGCATCGCCGCGCCACGCGCGCGCCCGGTCGGCTACGTAATTGGTGCCTGCCGTGACGAAGATGGTGAGCGCATCGGCGTGCTCGATCTCTAGCACGCCGTCCGCCGATGCGGTGATGCGTCCGCCCGTGTTGACTACCTGTATCGCGGTCTCATAGAGCAAGCCGTTGGCCAGTTTGCCGCCCGCCGTCAGCAGATTGCCGGAGGCCGTGGTGCGCGCCGCGTGAGCGTCGGAGAGTTTCAGTGTGCCGTT
>JADGNS010000821.1 GCA_017883355.1 Candidatus Solibacter sp. | reverse complement strand
TTACCCCGTTCGACAGGCGCGTCACCATCGTGGCATCCGGCCCCTCATACTCGAACTCGATGAAGGACGCGCTTGCCATATCGAGTCCGGCGAGGGCCTGGGCAACCGTGTGAGCGCCCCACATCGCGACATCGGTAGCGAAGTCATAATAGTGATACCACCCTCCGCCATTCACATAACCGGCGTTGTAAGGCCGCCAGGGACTTGGACCAAGCCAGACATCCCAGTCTAATTCATCCTTGGGCGGTTCCAGCTCCGCCGGCAACCAGTCGTGACGCATCCCGTCGCGCCAACGAATGTCAGCGTAAGCGGTATGAATCTGACCCAACCGGCCGGATCGGGCCATTTCGATGGCAAACACGTGATTCGGCTCGCTGAGCCGCTGGGCGCCGGTTTGATAGACCCGGCCATACCGCCGCGCGGTCTCCACGACCTTCTGCCCCTGCGCCATCGTGAGGCAGGCCGGCTTCTCACAATAGACATCCTTGCCCGCCCGCATCGCCAGGGTCGAAGCCAGCGCGTGCCAGCGGTCGCCGGTGGCAATCAACACGGCATCCACATCCATCCGCTCGGTCAGGAGTTGGCGCATATCGCCGTACACAGCACAATCTTTATTGCCCTGTTTACTGTCCACCACGTTCTTGGCCGCTTCGCGCCGGCCTTTCAGGACATCACAGACGGCGACCCACTGCACATCCCGCTCATTCAACATGGCGCCCAAATCATAGGAACCGCGGCCGCCGATTCCGATTCCTCCCATCACGATGCGTTCGCTGGGCGCCACGGCTCCGTTACGCCCCAGCGCAGAGGCCGGGATATAGTACGGCAGCGCCACCGCACTTGCCGCCATGACCCCACGTGTCAGGAACCGGCGCCGCGTGAGTGTAGTACCATTGGCATTGCTCATAGGGTCTTTCCCTTTCCATTCAGTCTTGTGGTTTTCATTGAGTTCACCGAAGCCTGCATCGGCATTTGCACCGTAACTTAACCGCGCGTCTTGAGGCGCGCCATGCCAAACATCGTCCAACCGTGATTCTTCAGGATGGCCCACTCCTCATCGATCTTGTCGTCTTCCTGGATGGGTTACGCCAGTGTGTGCCCAAAACTGTAGAAGCCCGTTAGCTTCGGGCTTCCAAACTCCCGGCGAGGAGTCCTTTACTTCACCGCTGCCAGATCAAAGCAGGCGCCTTCCTTGGTGCTGCGCAAAAACAAACGGCCATTGCTCAACGCCGGCGTGCTCCAGCACTTGCCGGCGACCGCCTTGAACCGGGCCACTTCCTTATAGGCTTCCGGGACAGCCTCGACCACAACCAGTTGGCCGTCATCGGCCAGGGCCAGCAGGTATTTGCCGGTCAGGATGACCTGGCCCGCGCCGAACCCCGGCTGCTCCCACCGGACGGCGCCAGTCTTCAGGTCCACGCATTTCAACGGGCCGGAGCCGAACCGCTTGAAGCTAATCATGCCATAAAGAAAGCCGTCTTTTTGCACCGGCGTGCTCCATAGGCTGGCCATGATTTTGTCGCCGGTGACACGCCACAGTCCTTTGGCCTCGAACGCGCCGTCATTGCGCACGATCTGGCAGGCCGCGCCGCCCACCTCGTAGCCGGCTGTGCAGAAGACGACGTCACCCGCCACTACTGGCGAGCAGCCGGTCGAGACGCGGTACGGAAACGGGAATTTCCAAAGCGGTTTGCCGCTGGCGGCTTCGACGGAGACCAATCCGGTCTGCAAGAGATAGATGACCTGGCGCACGCCGTGAATCGTGGCCAGGGTCGGGGTCGCGTGCGTGATACCGCCCTCGCCGCTCTTCCAGGCTAATTCGCCAGTGGCCTGCTTGAAGGCGAGCATGGATTGACCAGCACCGCCGCCCGCCACATAGACAAGGCCGCCATCCACGACCGGCGACATCGCGCTCTGCCAACCGATGTTCTTGCCGCCAAATGAAGCGATGATGTCCTTTTCCCAAAGCCCTTTGCCGCTGGCCGCGTCCAGGCAGTGCAACACCATTGTCGAGGAATACACAAAAACGCGGCTGCTGCTGACGGCTGGGGTCGAGCGCGGGCCGTCGCCGCCTTGGTTGTCCGGCGTGCCGCTGTCAGCTCCGCCCTGGTACTTGGCCGTGCCCGTCGGCGTGGCCCATAGCTCTTTGCCCGTCGCGGCGTCAAGGGCCACGCAGACCTCGGCCGGGCCGCTGTCGATGCTGCGGGTCACCACCGTGAAGACCTTTCCCCCGCCCTCCACAAACGAGCTGAGTCCGGCGGGTGTGGGAACTCGCCACAGGCATGGGGGCGTGCCACCCGACCAGCCGGCGCTGATCATTTCGGGCGAGACCCCGTCGGTTTGAGTCCCGCGATATTGGCTCCAATCCGCAGCAATCACGGGCGCGCCACCAGCCAGGCACGCCCAGCCCGTCGCGAAGATGATGCAGAAATGATGCACGCCTTCGTTGGCGACACGGTCCCAGTTAATACTCATAAAACGCAGTGGGTTCATCAGAGGCGTAAGATCGCACAAATGTGGCCTGGGAAGCAAACCAGGAATTGTCCGAAAGGCCCTGATTATTGCGCCGCCCACCAATTGATGTGCAGGGCTCATGGTTAATACGAAACCTTCCGTTTGACGCCGCGAACTCACGCTGGATATTGGAGGCTATGATAGCGATAAATCAGCGCGCGTCGCGACTCCGTTTCTCGCCCCCAGACCGGGCGGGTAAGCTCATTTCAATCACTCGATCCGGCCGAAAAGGAGCGGAGGCCATTTGAACCTCGATTCTCACATGGTTTCTTACGTCAACCTCAAGCTGGCGCTGCTGGGGTGCTCGCCGGTGCCGACGCCTGCAGGAGGAGAGTTCAACGACATTCTGGCGCCGTTGATCGCGCAATATCGGGAAAAGGAACGGCTCCTGGCCAGCCACCTGTGCCCAGCCGACCAACGCATACAGAGTTTCCTCTATGACTATTTGCAGGAAATGGCGGCGCCGAAGCTGCCCACGCGAACGCTGGGGCTGGACCGGGCGGGCATGGCCCGGCTGCTGTCACTGCCGGTGGATCGCGACGAGCTGGCCTCCGAGATTGTTCACTCCTATCGCGTCAAACAGGGCGTGCTCCACAACCCGCGCAGCGACCGCCGCACCACCCAAGGGATCTTTCACGTCGCCGAAGGAGGTTTGCCTATCCCCGCAGACAAGCTCGCAGTGCCGAAGACCGCCTTTGCCAAGCTCTTGGGGCTGGCACTGACGCCGCCTCCCTCGCTCCTGCGGCTTCCCTTCACGGCGACTCAGCCGCAACCAGCGGAATGTTTCGTCTCCCTGCTCATCCGGCCTCTCGTGTGCCCGGAGGTGCCCGGCTTTATTTCCCGCAAGACCATGGAAATCCGCTTCTTCGCTCCCGGCAGCCTCGTCAGCAACCTGGATTTCATCGAGAGCATTTTCGGCAACGCCGGCGACCCCGGCCTCCCGGAGAATGACGCCGGACTGGACGTGGACCATTGGACCGGCCATACCGGCTGCGTCATCCTCGC
>JADGNS010000820.1 GCA_017883355.1 Candidatus Solibacter sp. | reverse complement strand
GGCGGGTCCGCCATCGCCGGTGAAGAGGTTGGGGCCCGCGCCCGCCAGCGTGGTCAGTTTGCCATCGGGCGCGATCTGCTGGAGCAGGGGGAAGTTGAGCACGTAGAGATTGCCGGCGGGGTCGAGGAGCACATTGCTGGCCAGCACTGTGGTGGGCGCGGCGCAGCCGGTGGCGGTAGCCGTCACGGGGTGGACTACGCCATCCGGAGCGATCTTCGAAAGGCTGGTGCTGGCCGCATAGACATTGCCCGCGGCGTCCACGGCCACGCCGTTGGCGGCCGCGTCGGCGATTTTCGTGAGCGTGCCGCGGGCATCGATCTTAAGTACGCGCAGGGTGTCGGCGACATACAGATTGCCGGCGGCGTCGAAGGCGAGTTGCCACGGATTGAAGAGATCGGCGGCGGTCGCCGGACCGCCTTCGCCGCCCGTGCCGCCGCTGCCCGTGCCGGCCACGATCGCCGTGCTGCCGTCGGCTTGGAGCAAGTACACGCGCCTGCTCCGGACGTCGGTGAAGTAAAGCCGATCGCGCGGGTCGCGCGGGTCACTCGGAGCGAACGCCAGCCCCTGGGGGGCGCCGCCGATCGGGCTCGCCACGGTAGTCAGCGTGCCGTCCGGCGCGAGGCGGCGAATCGCCACCTGATTCTCGCTGAAGTAGAGATTGCCGCGGCTATCCACCGCGATGCCCCCCGGGTTGTTGGCGGGCGCGAGAGTAGTGATGATGCCGCGGGTATCGATCTTGCGGATGCGCGCGGCTTCGGCAATGTACAGATTGCCGGCCGCGTCGCGTGCCAGGGCCGCGGCGGAGCGCAGCTTGCCGTAGTAGGCGGGTCCGTTATCGCCGGTGTAAGCGGGGTCATCCTGGCCGGCGAAGCGGGTGAGTCCGGATGGAAACAGAGGTTGCGAGCGAGCAGCCGAAGTCAGAAGAACGAATAGAATTACGAGCGCGCGTCCATACATGAAGATCCCCCAGGGTTGGACGCGGAGGAAAGACGTTCGATTGCCTTTCTATTGTACGCGGTTTCTGACGGCGCTCTGACTCAATCGCACCCGCGCACGACTACCGGCGGTCCGCCAGCCAGGGGAGAAGGCTCATCGCAATCGTCTCGATGCATTGCGACAGGGCCGGATCGTTATCGCTCGGCCAGAGCCCGGTGCAGAGCGAGAAGACCAGCGAATCCGTGGGCGAGGTTTCCTCCATGGCCGCGGCGATCCGGTCCTGGACGGTGATGGCGGCGCTCTCGCTGACGGCGCCCAGGAAACTGGCGAAGGCCAGGAACTCGAAGGCGAACTCGGGCCTCAAACGGGCGCGAAGCGCGGCCGGGATTACCGCCAGCACTTCGGCGGGCCCTGCCTTGGAATCGCCGCAGTAAACCATCGCCACCGCGCAATCCGCCAGATCGTGGATGACGGCGAAGAAGCGGGCCGGCGGTTCCCCGCACGAGGCGCACTTCAACGGTCCGAACCAGGACTTCCCCGACATGTCTCTAAGAGTGTTCAGGAGGCGTTTGGACGCGCGTCCCGCTGTGCCCAAACCAGTGGGACCGCTCCAGGTGCCGGTGTGCGAATCCCAGCCATATAGCTGGATGCCGCTTTTGGCGCCCGGGTTGGTGTAAGCCGGAGCAGTCATGCGCAAAATTTCTCTCGCATTTAGTTGACGATATCATACTTTGAGGTCCGCTATTCGTCTATTGGCCGAATTCACGGCGGCGCGGGCTTGGCGACCGTTCAAAAACGCGCGGCAGTTGCCACGTCCGCCGTGCGGCGGGAAGGCGAATTCGCGGAGCGCCACCGCCCGACGGAACGGTCCGAATCGACTGGCGCCCACACCATGTGTAGGGCCCTCTGGCCGCAGGCGGAGACGCAGGATGCTTCGCTGGTGCAGGCTTCGGACCGAACCAGAGCGCCGACTCCATCCACCACTGCCAGACAGCCGTGCGCGCAAACCTCGCCACAAAGTCCGCAGCCGGCGCACGAGTCCAGATCCACCGAAGGAACCCACTTGTACGAGACGCGCATCCCAGATCTCCCGCCAGCAGTGCCGAATTCGCTTCCCCAGCGGCGCTGCCAACAGTACTGGATGTACCACCTTTCGTTGCCGGCAACAAGTATCTTTGGATACGTTCATCCCCCGTAGTAGCCTTCGCGGGTCTGCACGATCAGGGCCTTCTGTTTGGTGGTCAGACGAATCCTGTGGTAGCCGGCGCCGGCCTCGGTGTGGTCCGGCGAGTAACCCAGACTGTACTGGTGGCGCAGGTCCTCGTCAATCTCGTCGTAAACCTTGGCCAGGGTATTCTTTTTCGAGACCTCGAAGAGGCGGCCACCGGTCTCGCGCGAGATCTGCTCCAGCACCTTCTTGCCATTGGGCATATTCATAGGGACGCGGCCGCCCATTCGCCCCAAGCCGAATCCGCCGCCGCCATAGGCTGCCGGGTCCTCGAAGAGGATGGAGTACACGAAGGTGTCCGCGCGTTGCGCGGCTTCCACGGCGGAGGAGAGCGAGACTTTGCTGCCGGTGTCCACTCCGTCCGTAAGCAGGATGAGCGCCTTGCGGCCCGTCTGTTTGCGCATGAGTTCGTCGGCCGCCAGAAGGACCGCATCGTAGAGCATGGTTCCGCCGCCAGAGCGCCCGCCACCGCCGCCCCCATTGACGGGACCACCGCGCCCGTTGCGTCCGCGGCGTCCGCCGCCGCCCGGAAACGGGAACGGGGTCTGCTGCTGGGTCGGCTGACGCTGTTGCGGTTGGCGCTGCTGCGCCGGCGCTTCCAGATTCTCCAGCGCCTTTTCCAGCAGCCTGCGGGACGAGGTGATGTCTTGCAGGAGTTCCACGTCGAAATCGAAGTGAATCACAAACGCCACGTCCTTCTCGGGACGCAGCACCTGTTCGAAGAAGCGGTAACTGGCCGCCCGCTCTTCTTCGATCAGGCGGCGCTGGCTTCCGCTGGTGTCCACCAGGAGTCCGAGGGTGAGCGGCAAATCGCTTTCCTGGGAGAAATAGCGGATCTCCTGCGCGCGGCCGTCCTCGTCCAACAGAAAATCGTCCTTGGTGAGGTCCTTGACAATCGCGCCTGCCTTGTTGCGCACGTTGGCAAACAGGTTGACTACCTTGACGCCGGTGGAAAACGTGGGTTTATCCTGCGGCGCGCCAAGCAGGCGGAGCGCCGGTAGGAACCCGAGGGCGGAAATCAGGCTGCGCCGGGAAATTGGTTGGTCGAGTGCCATGCGTTGTGTTCAAAGATGCGCGAGAGACTTGTCCGGTTACCTCCAAGCTGGCACCAGGGGCGGATTTGGGGGCAGTTTGTCAAGCGCGCGCGCGACGCAGGGGGATCGCAGCGACCGGCGGGCGGGCGGGTTACCAACCGGTTACCAACCCGCTCGAGCCAAAGGGTATCCGTGCCAGCCTGCGCCGCATGGTGGCAAGCCGCAACCAACGGCGGGCGGACGCGCTCGTGCGAAAAGGCCGACCAGGTTTCGGCCGCGGGCCAGGGGGCCCGCCCACTTTAGAATCGGTGCGTCCCCATTG